>NZ_KV812076.1:0-47357 GCF_001813335.1 Neisseria sp. HMSC055H02
GCCGTATCATTGCAATTTTAATCCACTATAAGTTTAACGCAACCGAAAAGGGTCTAACCTGATGAAAATGGTTTACCGATTGATTTTAATATCTATTTTTTGCGCAGTCGCAGCAGCGGGCGGCTGGTTTTATGCCCAGCACCGCAACGACAACGCCCATGAAGCGATTTCGCGCGAAGGCGTTTTGATGCAGATTAAGCAGATGAACCGCTTGGAAAGCACGGCTTTTTACATCGACACCATCATCCGCACCGAGAAAAAAGGCGACTGGCGCAGATTGTGGCAGGACTCGCAAAGCGGTCTGTTTATCGTGCGCGGCAAAGTGTTGGCGGGCTTGGATTTGGACAAACTTCACGCCGACAACGTCAATATCGTGGACGGAAAAGTCCTCATCAGCCTGCCGCCCGTAGAAATCCTCAGCGTCGATTTGGAAAATATCGAGGTGTACGACATCCAAACCGGCTCGTTCAACCTTTTGCCCGTGGATAAGGCAGTGTTCAAAACCGTGCAGGACGAAGCCAAAAAACAAGTTCTCGCCAGCGCGTGCAAAGCCCAAATTTTGGATCACGCCAACCGCCAGGCGCAAACGCAGCTTGAAAACCTGTTTGCCCTGACGCAGACGCAGGTATCGGTTTATCCGGCGGCAGTGGGGCAGTGCAACTGAACGCTGGATGACGTTTGACAGCATAATATTGCGAGTGGGTAACCAAAAGTGTATTTGGATTTGCATACCTTTTCCCAATAAGGTGTTTCGGTAGGCGAGACTTTTTGAGAAAATACATTGCCTTTTGCAAGGTATTTGAAGAATTCATTTTTTACATAACAAACAAATTTAAAGGAACACTGGTGAAACGTGTCTTTCTGTTTCTCGTAACCAATATCGCGGTTTTAGTCGTCATCCGGATTGTTTTGGCAGTCCTCGGTATCAACAGTACGGACCAAGTCGGCAGCCTGCTGGCGTATTCTGCCGTCGTCGGCTTTACCGGTTCGATTATTTCTTTGCTCATGTCCAAAACCATCGCTAAAAACTCGGTGGGTGCGGAAGTTATCGTTCAACCGCGCAGCGAAGAAGAAGCATGGCTTTTGGCAACTGTTGAAGCGCAGGCCCGTCAATGGAGTCTCAAAACTCCTGAGGTAGCGATTTATCATTCTCCTGAGCCGAATGCTTTTGCAACCGGCGCGACACGCAACAGCTCCTTAGTCGCCGTCAGTACCGGCCTTCTCGATCATATGACCCGGGACGAAGTCGAAGCGGTTTTGGCGCACGAGATGGCGCACGTCGGCAACGGTGATATGGTTACGTTGACGCTGATACAGGGTGTCGTCAATACGTTTGTGGTTTTCTTGGCACGCGTCGTTTCCGGCATGATTGCCCGCAATAACGACGGCAGCACTTCGCAAGGCACATATTTTATGGTGAGCATGGTGTTGCAGATTGTGTTCGGCTTTTTGGCAAGCATCGTCGTCATGTGGTTCAGCCGTCAGCGCGAATACCGTGCGGATGCGGGTGCCGCCAAGTTGGTTGGTGCGCATAAAATGATTGCCGCGCTGCAACGTTTGAAAGGCAGCACGAGTGATTTGCCCGAGCAGATGAATGCGATGGGTATTGCCAGCGATGCCAAAGATTCCCTGCTGAGTACGCACCCTTCGTTGGATAACCGCATTGCGCGCTTGAAAAATCTGTAATGCGAAAAAACAAAAGGTCGTCTGAAACTAAATTTGGTTTCAGACGACCTTTTTCATGAGTGTTTCGGATAGACGGCCGCAGTATGGGGGCGATACAATAGCATCCCTTTTCAGAGAGCTATAACAATGAATATCTTGATTTCCAATGACGACGGGTACTCTTCGCAGGGCATAGCCATTTTGGCGAGGGTAGCGGCGGAGTTTGCCAATGTCCGCATCGTTGCCCCAGAACGCGACCGAAGCGGCGTCAGCAATTCTTTGACGCTCGACCGCCCTTTGCAAATGAAGCAGGCGGCAAACGGGTTTTATTATGTTGACGGTACACCCACCGACTGTATTCATGTGGGTTGCCATGTGCTTTCGGATTTTAAACCCGATTTGGTTCTTTCAGGCATCAATAATGGTGCGAACATGGGAGACGATACGCTTTATTCGGGAACGGTTGCCGCAGCGACCGAAGCCTTCCTGATGGGCATTCCTGCCGTTGCGTTGTCTTTGAACGATACGCGGGGGCGTTATTGGCAGACGGCAGAACAGGCCGCTTGGATGATATTGGAGCGGTTGTTGAAAAATCCTCCTAAAACGCCTGTCCTTTGGAACATCAATATTCCCGCCGTACCGCCGGATGCGGTACAAGGTATCAAAACAACGCGGTTGGGGCGGCGGCATCATGAGCAAAGCGTTATCCCGATGAAGAATCCCCGCGGTGAGTCTATTTATTGGATAGGTCCCGTCGGCGATATTTCTGATCGGGAGCAAGGTACGGATTTCGGGGAGTGTGAGGCGGGCTTTATCACGGTTACACCGCTGCAAATCGATTTGACTTCCTACCGCCATATGGATGCAGTCAGCGGATTTTGGCAGGACGGTAAAGAGGGATAAGCACACAGATTTCTGTTTTTTTTGCCGAGTGTTTTCAGACGATCTTTTTGTTCTGAAACAGGCGCGGCAAGCCGATTTTAACAGTCCCTAACCGCCCCGATACTTGAGGGGCGGGCTTATTTTTATTATGATATGCACCAATCAAGACAATAACCCCGATATAAAGGTCATCGATTATGTTGAAAAAAACCGCATTTTATGCCGCTTTCGCCCTGACATTGGGCGCATGTACCAGCCAGCAACCCGCCCCCGTCGTCGTCGGTAATGCCGGTTCCGGTACTTCTTCCAATCCTTATGGTGCGACCCCTTACGGCACAAATGCGCCGGCAGCCAACGATGCCCCTTATACTCCTCCTTCTGCTCCGGCTGCCAACAGTAGCTATACGCCACCTGTTTCCGGCGGTGCCTATATTCCGTCCTATGCGCCGGTTGACATCAATGCGGCGACGCATACTGTTGTCCGTGGCGATACCGTTTACAATATTTCCAAACGCTACCATATTACCCAAGACAATCTGCGTGAATGGAATGGTTTGACTGACAACAACATCAGCATCGGACAAAATCTGCGCGTCAAACCGGCCGGTTATACTGCCCCTGCTTCGACTGCGGCAGCCAAACCGTCATATTCTGCACCTGCACCCGTTGCCAAGCCTGCTCCTGCACCTCTTAATACGCCGACAGTTGCTACCGGTGCAACCCGTACAGTCAGCGGCATTACATGGCAACGTCCGACCAACGGTAACGTTCTTGCCAACTTTGGCGGCAGCAATAAAGGCGTGGACATCGGCGGTAATGCGGGTCAGCCCGTCGTAGCTGCCGCAGACGGTAAAGTGGTTTATGCAGGCTCGGGTTTGCGCGGTTATGGCAACCTTGTCATCATCCAACACAACTCCTCATTCTTGAGCGCATACGGACACAATCAACGTCTGCTCGTCAATGAAGGACAAAATGTCAAACGCGGACAAACCATTGCACAAATGGGTAATACCGATGCCAACCGTACTCAACTTCACTTCGAAGTCCGTCAAAACGGCAAACCGGTCAATCCTGCCACTTATATTGCATTCTGATGAACAAATTGAAGGCCGCCCGATTATTCGGGCGGCCTTTTAAATTAAATCCGTTAGGTCTCCCTGTTTCAACAATGATTGTACCTGTACTGGTAATTTATCAAAGGGGCTGTTTGAGTAGAACTTTATACCGATATGCTGCCCTAAATATTGGTTTTCAAGAATATATACTGTGAAAACGGCCATATGTATGTTCTTAATTTTTGAAAATGTAAAAATAGAAAAGGAGCGATGATGAAACAATATACCTTAGATCCCAAAGCCTTGTTGGGCGGGGTGATCAGCAGTGATACTGATCAGGAAATCGTCCAGCTTTCTTTGCAGAAAGACAATGAAATTCCGCCCTATGAAGCCGAAGCGATTATTTTGTTGATTGTGTTGAACGGTAGTGCGCAAATCTCGACGTCGTCTGAAACTTTACATACCGAAGGCCTGCAAATCGTCCGGATCGAACCCGGCGAGACACACAGTATCCGTGCGCTTGAAGATTATACGAATATCTTGGTGATTAAGCAGTTGACTTACGTTGCGGGCTTAAACAAAAAATTGCGTTTCGGAAAATGTTGCCTGTGAAAATTTTTGCAGTATGGCGGTACTGTTGCGGTAAGTTTGGTGATTCCCATAAAGAACCAGATAGTAGGCGATGTACTGTACAAAGGTCGTCTGAAGAACAGATAAGGTTTTCAGACGACCTTCATCCATAGCGTTTAAACAGGAATCCCCATGCGTACCCTGAAAAACATTCTGACCCTGATGCTCAAAGAGTTCCGCAGCGTGCTGACTGATCCGGTGCTGATGGTGCTGATTGGGTATATCTTTACAGCCACGATTTATCAGATGGCGCAGGTGGGCGCGGATTTGAAAAATGCCACCGTCGGCATCATCGACCAAGACCGTTCGGTTTTGTCCATGCGTATCCGCGATGCCGTGCAACATCCGTTTTTCAAACTGGTAGAGGACGTGCGGCGCGAGGATTCGGACGAATTGATGGATAAGGGCGAGTTCACCTTTATTTTGGAAGTGCCGCCCAATTTTCAGCGCGACATGGCGGCGGGGCGCAATCCTGATTTGCAGCTTTTGGTTGATGCGACGTCGATGACGCAGGCGGGGGTGGGCGCTTCGTATCTTTCGCAAATTATCAACCGCGAAATTTACGAATTCACCGGCGTGACGCGGCCGGAGTTAATCAGCCCCGTCATCAATACTTATTACAATCCCAACGGCGAAAGCGCGTGGTTCATGCCGACTTCGCAAATCGGATCGATGTCGTGTATGTTGCTGATTTTATTGACGGGGGCAGCGGTTATCCGCGAACGCGAACGCGGTACAATCGAGCATTTGCTGGTGATGCCGGTCAATGCGTTCGAACTGATGATGGGCAAAGTGCTGGCAAATGCCGCCGTGATTTGGGTGGCGGCACTGTCGTCGCTGTGGTTTATCGTGCATTTGAGCATAGGCGTGCCGCTCATCGGTTCGGTGCCGCTTTATGCGGTAGGGTTGGCGTTGTTCCTGTTTTCGGTGGCGTCGCTGGGCATCATGATTGCCACGTTCGCATCGACGATGGGACAGTTCGGTATGCTGATGCTGCCGGTGTATATCGTGATGAACCTGTTTGCCGGCGGCGCATCCCCGCGCAGCAACATGCCGCACGCGGCGCAACTGATCAGCGAATATTGGCCGCTGACGCAGTTCGTCAAATTTTCGCAAGACATCCTGTTCCGCGGCGCGGGGATTGAAATCGTGTGGGGGCATATGCTGATCATGGGCTGTATCGGCGTAGGATTCTTGTGGCTGGCATTGTTGCGGTTTCAAGGGATGTTGGAACGGCAGGGTTAGATAGGCTGTCCCGCCAGGAGGCTGCGAACTCTGAAAACGAGCGAAGCGAGTTTCACTAAAACCGAAAAAGGAACTTCCGTGAGAAATTACCCAAACAAGCATTGGATGCCGTTCAGACGGCCTTGGATAAGTATCTTGCCGAGTTCGCCTTCTGGCGGGACAACCTTTTGCCGTTCTTGAACAAGTTAAGGCTTTTTCGGATAGAGCTTCTGCAAAACTGGGGATCGCTAAAAAGCAAACCTGACGGTTTGCTGCCCTCTCCCTAACCCTCTCCCACGGGGAGAGAAGATTGAGGATAGTGAAACAAAACCGTTTTTAGGGTTTCGACTAATTTGTCCCCTCTCCCCGCGGGAGAGGGTTAGGGAGAGGGCAGTAAGCCGCAGGCTTACATTTAGGTTTCGCAAAAAATCTTCTGAAAGGTCGTCCTGTCAAGAGGCGGCGCACGCTGAAAACGAGCGAAGCAAATTTCGCCAAAACGGAACGCTAAAACCTTTTCAAAAAGGAAAATACGATGAAATTCAATCAAATCCATTTATTGTGTATTGCCGCAGTCTTGGCGCTTGCTGCCTGCAAAAACACAGAAGTTCCGTTAAACAGTCAGGTTGAGTTGCCCGAAACGTTTACGCAGGATGCGGCGGCGAAGGGCGATGCGGACATCGGGGCGTGGTGGCAGCAGTGGAACGATCCGGTGTTAAGCGGATTAATCGCGCAGGGTTTGGCGCAGGGGCATGATGTGAAAATCGCCGTCAGCCGTCTGAACGAAGCCCGTGCCGTGGCGGGGGCGGCGCGTGCCGATTTGGGGCCGACCGTCGGACTGAGCGGCAAGGCGGGGGCGAATTACAGCAAAATGGATAGCCCGCTTGACAGCAATGCCAGAGCGTTGCTCTCGCGTTATCCGCAGACTGCGTCTTTAAACGACGACACCATCGATTCCCAAAGCACCAGCCTATACGGCGGACTGACCGCTTCGTGGGAGCCGGATATTTTCGGCAAGAAACGCAGCGATGCCGATGCCGCCCGTTATGCCGCACTCGGACAACAAGAGTTGGCGTATGGCGCACAAATGTTGGTGGCGGGTGATATTGCCGACAATTATTTCAAAGCACGTGCGGCTCAAGGTCGTCTGAAAACCGCCGACCAAACCGTTGCCACCTTGCGGCGGATGGTGCGTTATATCGAAGGGCGATTTAAGGCGGGACATGTCAGCGGTTATGAAGTGAACGAGGCGAAAGTGCAACTGACCGCAGCGGAAGCCAAACGCGCCACGATAGGGGCGGAATACGCCGCTTATGTGCGCAGTATCGCCGTTTTGACCGGTAACGTGCCGCAGACGTTTACGCTGCCCGAATCGTCTGTCGATGCGTTGGCGCGCCAACCCTCCGCGCCGGGCGGGCAGACGCCGCAAGGCTTGCTGGAACGCCGTCCCGACCTGCGCGCGCAGGTGGCTCAAGTCAATGCCTATGCCGCCAAATTCGCCAGTGCCAAAGCCGATTTGCTGCCGCGCTTCACCATCAGCTTTATGGGGCAGGGCGGGCGCATCGGTGTGGATGGCGACCGTTCGCTGACCGGCTGGGCAAGTTTGCTGTCGGTGGGCATACAGACGCCGCTGTTCACCAACGGCCGCATCAAAGCCAATATCAAAGCCACCGACGCGCGCCTTCAGACGGCATTGCTGGAATACGACAAACGGCTCCTGACCGCGTTGGGCGAAGTCGACAGCGCATATCAAGGCGTGGAATCGCTAAGCCGCCAAACCGAACTGCTGCAAACCGCCCATAATCAGGCGGCACGTCACGCGGCCGATACGGAAAAAATGTTCCGCAACGGCTACAAAACGCTGGATGTCGCCCTCAAAGCCCATATCGCCGAAGGCCAAATGCAGGAAAACCTGATTGCGGCGCGGCTGGCAAGGGTGCAGATGCTGGTATCGCTGTATAAGGCATTGGGCGGAGGCTGGTCGAAATAAAGAAGCAAAAAGGTCGTCTGAAAAATTTCAGACGACCTTTTCAAGCTGATGACTATTGTTCTCTATCCGGCAACAGTATATTCAAAATAATGGCCAATATTGCGCACAAGCCCACTCCGGCAAAGCTCAACGTACCGATTTTGATGACCATGCCGCCGATACCTGTTGTCAACACAGAGCTGACGATAACCAGATTTTTAGGCAGCATCAAATCAACCTTCGAATCAATCAGAGTTTTAACACCCAAAGATGCAATCGTACCGAACAAAAGCAGCATAATGCCGCCCATGACAGGCATTGGGATGGAAGCTAAAAACGCATTGAATTTACCGAAAAACGCCATTGCAATGGCAAAAATCGCCGCCCAAGTCATGATGATAGGATTGCTGTTTTTCGTAATCATCACCGCGCCTGTAACCTCGCCGTAAGTCGTTACCGGCGGTCCACCGATCAAACCGGCTACGCATACGCCCAAGCCGTCGCCCGCCAGCGTCTTATCCAAACCCGGATCTTTCGTATAGTTTTGACCGGTAACATTGCCAATAGCCATAATACCGCCGATATGCTCGATGGCAGGTGCAATCGCCACCGGCAGCATAAACAGCGCAGCCTGCCAGTTGACTTGCGGCGTTTCAAAATGAGGCACTGCAAACCAAGGCGCATTGACGATGGCGGCAGTATCTACCAAGCCCATTATCAAAGCCAATGTGTAGCCCGAGGCCACACCGATCAAAATCGGCACCAGTTTCATCATGCGGCTGCCAAAAACCGACACCACGACCGTTACCGCAAAAGTAAAGCCCGACAAAATCAACGAGTCTGCATAATCAATTACCTGTTTGCCGTCAGCCTGCCCCATAGCCATACTGCTTGCCGCAGCGGCTACCGACAAACCGATCACCATAATCACCGGTCCGATGACTACCGGCGGCAGCAAGCGGTGAACCGCCGCCAGCCCGCGCCACCTGATTAAGCTTGCGAATACAAAATACATAAAGCCGGCCGCAAACAGGCCAAACATCGTTGAAGGCAGACCCCATTCACCAATCGAGTAAATAATCGGTGCAATAAAAGCAAATGAAGAACCCAAAAAAATCGGCACCTTACGCCGAGTAACCAATTGGAACAACAATGTCCCAATCCCCGCGCCCAACAATGCCAGAGCAGGGTTCAACCCCGTCAGAAGCGGTACAAGCACCATCGCACCGAACGCCACAAACAAAATCTGCGCACCCGAAACCGCCAATTTAAGCTGATTCATCCGAAACCTCGTATATTCGATTCAAACGGCGGGAATTATACTGTCTAGGCAGCCGGATGAACATTAATTTAACGCGGATTCAGGATAAAAAACAGATTGATAAATGGAAATATCCGATTTTGCAGCACCATTCTTTACTTAATATATAACCACCCTGCTTATAGTTGATACACGAAAAAATCGATGCGCAGCGAGAATGGTTTTAAGTCAGCAATCACTGTATGCGATGAAATGGCAGACTGAAACTTGTCCTAATTATGTATTTATTTCTGTATGCCATTATTAAAATGGAAGCAGAAATCTGTACATCGTCTTAAATGCTATCAACGGTTATCAAATTTACAAAATTTATCAAAATTAGGTTATAGATGGTAGTATTAAAATATCATACAAGAATGAAATTATAATTAAAATAATAGTTTTATATACAATCAATAATTATATTTAAACAAATAAAACAATGTATTAAGAAATTTTATCAAATATAAAAAGGTCGTCTGAAAAATATTCAGGCGATTTTTTTGTTATGTTTACAGTTGTAATGATACGTTTGTTTGAATTAAATACCGTTTATTTGAAATGAATTGCTGGTTTATGAGAATATGGTATTTTTACAGGAATCAGAAATTGATAATGGATTTTATTTCAGCTGGCCTGATTAATCAGAAATCTATTACAGGAAGGAGTAAAAGTGGAATGTGGAAAAGATAGGGTATTGAAGAAGCTATCAGTTCTAATAGCAGTTTTGGGTTCATTCGCTTTGGCAGCTTGTTATCCATCTTCAGAAAATAAGGAAGAAGTAGAAATGGACAATCAGATACCCATAACAGGCTTTGAAAGAAATATTAAAATTGATTTGGATGGGACGTTGCTGAGCGTACCTTACGGTTATTTGGCAGGTTCGTCCCGAAATTCGGCAACAAGATGGATGTCGGATGAGGAAAAAATCTATAAGGGCGGTAGGTTTGATATTTACGTCCATGCCAAACGCAAAGGAGATTCTTGGATTTTAGAGCCTTTTAATCGGAAGAATAAAGATAAATTTGTTAAGGCATTGAAGGATGGTCTGCCGATGATAGACACTATTTCGATTCAGAAAAATTCTGAATGCCTTTTAGATCCTAAGTATCTTAAAAAAATGATTTTGAGGTACGGTTCAAAAGAAATAACTTCTTCTAAAGACTATAAAGCATATGAAAGATTTAATGAAGAACCATTCTATCATGAATTTAATTATATTAGGGATGATGAAAATCCAGTAAGAATACAAGTAAGGGATGATGGTAGAAAAAATGGAAAAAGACTTAATGAACCGCATTTTTCAATCGCAGTTGACTCATGCATAAATGGTTTGTCAGTAGATTATTATCCTAGCATCAGTGCACATGAATATGGAAATTTTTCTAAGCAGCCTTCTCAACAAGAGTTGATTGAATATCATCTAAAAATAGAGAAATTAATTAAAAGTTTTATCAAGTAATTTTATTTTAGGATTCTAACTTATGATTATTTTAAATAGATAACAGCAGGCTGAATTAAAAGGAAAAGAACTGTGTAGAGATGTTATATCTGAGTTTGCTATATAATCGCGTTTCTTTGATGATGCACAAACGTCGTCTGAAAGAACATCTTTATTTTCAGACGACCTAAAATAAAACCGACATACAAAGGAGCCGAACCATGTTTCACAGCATCAATGCCGATACCGGCGAAACGCTTTGCCGCCGTCCTGCGCAGGGTTATGCAGAGTTTGCACAAGAATTGGCAGCGTTGAAGGTACGCCAGCAGGCGTTTGCGCGGTTGGGCGTTACCGGGCGGACTGCTTTGCTGCAAGCTTTTGCCGAGCGTTTGGCGCAAAACAAGGAGCGGCTTGCGGAGATGGTTTGCGAAGAAGTCGGACGCTGCCTGCATGAATGCCGTGCCGAACTGGATAAATCCGTCGAGCTCATCCGATATTACGTCCGCCTTGCCCCTGAGTTGCTGGCGCATAAGACCATTGCCACGCAGGCGAGCCTTAGTCAGGTGCGTTTTGAGCCGTTGGGTGTTGTGCTTGCCGTCATGCCGTGGAACTATCCTGTCTGGCAGGTTTTGCGTTTTGCCATTCCAGCCCTGTGCGCGGGAAACGCTTGTGCCGTCAAACCTGCGCCCAGTGTTGCGCGGGTCAGTGCTGCGCTGCTGGAACTGGTTTCAGACGACCTCCCGTTGATTGGCGCATGGTTGGACAACGACGATACGTTGAAAGCCATTGAAGACACCGATGCGATGGCGTTTACCGGCTCGACACAGACCGGCCGCCTGCTCGCCGCCCATGCGGGAATGTACCTCAAAAAAACCGTCCTCGAACTTGGCGGCAGCAACCCCTTCATCGTCATGCCCGATGCGGATCTCGAACGCGCCGCCGTCGAAGCCTGTTATTCGCGTTTCCGCGACGCGGGTCAGTCTTGCAACGCAGCCAAACGAATCGTCGTAACCGAAGCCGTTGCCGACCGCTTCATCCCCCTGTTTCTTGCCGAATGCGCCAAATTGCAAACGGGCGATCCCAAAAAAACTGCGACCACGCTTGCCCCGCTGCACCGCGAAGACTTGCGCGCAAACGTACACGCCCAAGTACAGGATGCAGTCGCAAACGGCGCAGAGGTTTTGACGGGCGGTTTCATTCCCGAAGGAAAAGGCTGGTTTTACCCCGCCACCGTGTTGGACAAAGTGAATCCCGACTGCCGCGTTTGGAATGAAGAGGTTTTCGGGCCGGTTGCCATGATTTTGCGGGCGAAGGACGAGGAACACGCCGTCGCCCTTGCCAACGATACGCCCTACGGATTGGGCGCCAGTATTTATACCGCCGATACCCGCCGCGCTTGGGCTTTTGCCGAAAAAATCCAAGCAGGCTCGGTGTTTATCAACCGCCACACCAGCAGCGACCTGCGCCTACCCTTTGGCGGCGTCAAGGCTTCCGGTTACGGACGGGAACTGTCTGAATTCGGGTTGTATGAATTTGTGAACGTGAAAACGTATTGGCAGAAATAAGGAAGGATTGAAAAAGGTCGTCTGAAAACGCCGGGATTGTCTATGTTGTGTTTTCAGACGACCTTCTTTTTGTTGAAGCGGAAGCTTGTTTTTCTCAATATTCTCAGTAGGAGTGATGTAATTGGAAATTTCCGATTATTAAATAAGGATTTTCATTTGCACCGGAATGACGGAATCTTTTTTATAGTGGATTAACTTTAAACCAGTACGGCGTTGCCTCGCCCTTACCGTACTATCTGTACTGTCTGCGGCTTCGTCGCCTTGTCCTGATTTAAATTTAATCCACTATAGATGGTCGTCTGAAAACCTATTTCAGACGACCTTTAAAGTTTCTCCACCCAAATCACCGTATTTCTTTGGCTGCTTCCTGCTCCGCTTTATAACGGCGCAGGTAGGCAAGCGCAGCAGCTTTTTCTTCTTCGTTGCCATATTTGACATCGCGTTGGGCACGGCGCAATTCGGCGCGCTCTTTGGCTTCTTCGATTTGCCGGTTTTTGAATGCTTCACGGTTGTCGGATGCAACCAGCTTGTCTTGTTGGGATTGTGCTTTCGCCATGGCTTTGGCAATCAAATCCATAGGATTGAAAGCAGGTTTGGACGCAGCTTTGGTTTCGGCTTGAATTTGCGCCTGCTTGGCTTTAACAGCGGCTTCGCGCTCGGCAAGCATGGCTTTGCGTTCCGCCTCGTCGCGCGCTTTGCGTTCGGTGTGCCAATCAAAGCGGCTTTGCGCGTGTTCGGCGGCGGCGAAACGCGCTTCGGAAGAACGGCTCAGGCTGCGTGCGGCGGGGAGGTATTCCTGTTCGGAAGGTATCATGTCGATACAATCCACCGGACAAGGCGGGAGACAGAGTCCGCAGCCTGTGCATTCGTCGCTGATGACAGTGTGCATAAACTTGCTTGCGCCCATAATCGCATCGACAGGGCAAGCGCGGATGCAGGCGGTACAGCCGATACAGGCGGCTTCGTCTATCAAGGCGACGGCTTTGGGCTGCGTTTTGACCGGCGCAACGCGCGGCTTGCCTAATAAGGCAGCAATATCGACCATCACCGCCTCTCCTCCGGGTGCGCACAGATTAACAGGCGCATCCTCGTGCAACAAAGCTTGTGCATAAGGCAGGCAGCCTTGATAGCCGCATTCTCGGCACTGAGTTTGCGGCAGCAGGCGGTTGATGGCTTGAAGGTCGGTCAGCATGGCGGATAGAGTCAAAATCGAAAAGGCGTATTTTATCGGGAAACGAGGTATAGGGGAATAAAGGGTTTGAAAATAAAAGAGATTCTTCTATCGTTTTGCAGCAAATTCAAGTAGGAATGTGAATGATGTTATAAGTATCCTGTATTTGAACCTCATACGGTGTGGCGGGCAGGAACGTGGATATGGAAGGTCGTCTGAAAATCCCGATTTCAGGTTTTCAGACGACCTTTGGTATTGGAACGTTCAAGGCAGTTTGGGTCTGACTTTGACGCTCAAGGGCAAGTGGTCGGAGAGGCGTTGCCAGTTTTTGCCGTTGTGGATTTGGGAGTCTAGGATTTCCAAGTTGCGGGTATAGACGCGGTCGAGGCTGAGGACGGGCAGGCGGGCGGGGAAGGTTTTGGGGCGTTTGCCGTTGCTGTCCACGAATACTTCGTTCAGGTTCAAGGCGTTGCCTAAGGACAGGGCGGATTTTTGCCGCCAGTCGTTGAAATCGCCGGCGAGAATCAGCGGGCTTTGCGGGTCGATGTGATGCACGACGTATTCGAAGATGGCGCGATATTGTTTGGCGCGGTCGGGTTCTCGCAGGTTGAGGTGGGCGCAGAGGCAGACGAGCGGGGTTTCCCAGCCTTCGGGCAGGACTTCGCAATGGAGTACGCCGCGCTGTTCGAGTTTGTTGACGCTGATGTTGAGGTTGTGGCGGGTTTCCAGCGGCAGGCGGCTGAGGATGGCGTTGCCGTGGTGGCGCTGCGGGTATACGGCGTTTTTGCCGTAGCTGCGGTTGTAGGAAAGGCGGTCGCCGAGGATATCGTAATGCGGTTTTTCGGGAAAATCGGGCAGCCTGCTGCTGCGGGTCAGGTGTTGACCTTGCACTTCCTGTAAAAACAGGACATCCGAGCCTATGCCGCGAAGCTCTTCCGCCATGCTGTCCACTTGGACTTTGCGGTTGAGCGCGGACATGCCTTTGTGCATGTTGTATGAGGTGATGGTAATCGGGCGGGGGGACATGATGTGTAACCGTAGTGTGTGAGTAGTTTGTCGTTGTATTAATAGTATAACACTGCAAGTGTTTGGTTTCAGTAAAGATTTGATGGTTGAACGGCTGCTTGAAGGTAAAACGTCGTCTGAAAGGTTTCAGACGACGTTTGAGGGGGGACAAGCGCAAAACGGTTTATTTTATGAACTCGTCCATGCCGTCTTCGCAGCGGATTTTTTGTTCGGACAGCGTGGCTTTGAGCAGGGCGTCGTTTTGCGGCAGGGCGTCGCGTTCGGCTTCGTGGTGCCAGAGGTGGTAGGCGATACCGGCGAATTTGAGGTTGTGGCGTTTCATGCCGTTATGGAAGAGGCGGGCGACGAACTCGCTGTCTTCGCGCCCCCAGCCGACAAAGCGGTTGTCGAAGCCGTTGACGGCCAGTGCATCGCTGCGGAAAAAGCCCATATTGCAGGTTTTGATGCCTTTGTGTTTGCGGCTGCTTTGTCTGCCGATCAGGGCGGACAGGCTGCGGCAGCGCAGGGCGGAGAGGCGTTTTTCTATGCCTTGGCTGAACGCGGACAAATCGGGCAATTCGCCGGAATCTAAAATTTCTTGGGTGCGGCTTTGGGTCAGGATAACGCGCGAACCCTGTATCAGCCTGCCTTTGCGTGCGAGCTTGAGGTGGTCGGCGATGAAGGAAGGGTCGAGTATCATGTCGCCGTCGATAAGGATGATGTAGTCGCTTTTTGCCTGCGCCAGCGCGCGGTTGCGCGATTCGGCGGCGCGGAAGCCGTCGTCCGGCCGCCAAGAATGTTTGACGGGGATGTCGGTGTGGCTGCGGATGAACTCAACGACTTCGGCAGTGTCTTGGCGCGAACCGTCGTCCGCGACGATGATTTCGTCGGGCAGGCGGGTTTGCGCGAGCGCGGATTTCAAAACCAGCTCCAGCGCGTCGGGACGGTTGTAGGTGGTTACAATCAGGGCGACGCTGATATTGCGGTTGCGCTCGTAAAGTTTGACATATTTGTAATACGAACCTTGGGCATTGGCGATGGAAATGGTCAAGCCGTCCGCGCCGTAGGCGAAACCGCGTTTGAGCAGGTAGTTTTTGACAAACGATACGCTGCCGTGCAACAGGGCTTTGAAGGGTGAGCTGTCTTTTTTGTAGCGGTTTTCTTCGGCGTAGAGCGAGCTGTATTGCTGCATTTTTTGAATCAGCCCTTCGGCGTTTTCGAAGGAATAGTGTTTCAGACGACCTTCGAGCGGACGGACGTTTGCATCGGGCGGCAAAATCAGCGATTCATGTACCTGACGGTCGGAAAAACGGGTAAAACGGCGGTGGTAAAGGCGCGGGATAATGTCGGGATACCAGCCGCAGGCTTTGATCAGGCGGCCGTTGTAGTGGTTCAGGCGCGAGAGCGAGAAGATGTTTTGTTCTTTGTTTTCCGCCACGGCTTTGCGGATGGCGGCAATCAGTTCGCTATCTGCCACTTCGTCGCTGTCTATGCTGAATATCCAATTGTTTTGCGCGAGGCGGGCGGCGAGGTTTTTCATCGGACCGAAGCCGATGAAGTCGTATTTGTAATAACTGACGTTGGTGAAGCGTTCGGCGATTTCAAAGGTGCGGTCGGTCGAGCCGTTGTCGAGCAGCAAAACTTCGTCGAAGTCTTGAAGCGCGGTCAATACTTCGGTCAGATAACGTTCCGAGTTTTTGACCAACATGGCTGCTGTGGCGGGAATTTTCGGGTTCATGATGAGGTCGTCTGAAAAGGGGTCGTCTGAAAAATCAAAATCGGGAAATCAAGGCAGTTCGGCAATGGCGGCGGTCAGTTCTTCAAACATACGGTCGGCATCGACTTCGGTTATCCAAAGCGCGTTGGGCGTTTTGCCGGTCGTGCCGTGCCAATCGACGGCACACGCGCCGGTGGACAGTCCGCTTTGCGTCTCCACATCCACGCGGCACATCCTGCCTGAAAACAATTCGGGGAACACGGCACAGATAACGGCGCAAGGGTCGTGCAGCGGGCCGCCCTCCAAGCCGAACTGTTGAATGTCGAAGCGTTCGTAACTTTGCAAAATATCCGCCAAACGGCTGCCGTTGGCGTTTTTCAGACGACGTAGGCGGTTCATGCGTTCGGAAGTGATTTGCGCCTTGTGGGTAACGTCCAGCGGCAAAACCGTAATCGGTGCACCGCTTTGCAGCACGATTTGCGCCGCGTGCGGGTCGGTGAAGAAATTGAATTCGGCGGCAGGCGTCATGTTGCCCGCTTCAAAATAATTGCCGCCCATCAAGACAATGCGTTTGATGGCGCGGACGGCTTCCGGCGCGATGCTCAACGCCAGCGCGATATTGGTCAGCGGACCTATCGGGCACAAAGTCATCGAAGCGTCTTCGGCGCGGCTCAAAGTTTCCACCAAATATGCAACCGCGTGCTGCTTTTGCAAAGGACAGCGCGGCTCGTGCAACGCCGTACCGTCCAAGCCCGTTTTGCCGTGTACCGCTTCCGCCGTCTCCAGCTCGCGCAATAAAGGCTTGGCTGCGCCGGCGTAAACGGGGAAATCTTCCTCGCCCGCCCAATCGCAGACGATGCGCGCGTTTTTTGCCGTCAACGCCATGCCGACATTGCCGGCGACGACGGTCATGCCCAAAAAATCGACCAAGCCGCGCCGTGCCAGACCGTGTGCCGCCAAAATGGCTGCGGCATCGTCCTGTCCGGGGTCGGTATCGATAATCAAACGGATTTTTTCGTTCATCGTCATCGCTTGCGCCGTCTATGTGGAAAGCGTGTATTTTAACCGATATACCGCTACAATACGCATTTCCTTTTTTCAGACGACCTCCTCCGATATGCAGCTTATCCTTGCGCCCATGCAGGGGCTGGTGGACGATGTGATGCGCGATTTGCTGACCTGTATCGGCGGCTACGACGAATGCGTCAGCGAGTTCGTCCGCATTACCCACACCATCCATTCCCGTTCCACCTGGCTCAAATACGCCCCCGAAATCGCCAACGGCAACAAGACCCCCGCCGGCACGCCCTGTACCGTCCAGCTTTTGGGCAGCGATGCCGAAAATATGGCGGTCAACGCCTTGGAAGCCGTCCGCTTCGGTGCGGACAAAATCGACCTCAATTTCGGCTGTCCCGCCCCCACAGTCAACAAACACAAAGGCGGCGCCGTCCTGCTCAAAGAGCCCGACCTCATCCACCATATCGTCAAAACCCTGCGCCAACGCCTGCCCGAACATATCCCGCTCACCGGCAAAATGCGGCTCGGTTACGAAGACAAAAGCCTTGCGCTCGAATGTGCCGCCGCCATTGCCGAAGGCGGAGCCTGCGCCCTGACCGTACACGCGCGCACCAAAGTCGAAGGCTACGAACCGCCCGTGCATTGGGAATGGATACGCAAAATCCGCGAACACGTCGCTATTCCCGTAACCGCCAACGGCGACGTGTTCAGCCTCAAAGACTATATCGGTATTAAAGAAATGACGGGCTGCAACAGCGTCATGCTCGGCCGCGGCGCCGTCATCCGCCCCGATTTGGCGCGCCAAATCAAACAATACGAAAACGGCGGAACCGTCCGCGATACCGATTTCGCCGAAGTTTCGGTGTGGATAAACCAATTTTTCCATTTGTGTCTCGCCAAAGAAGCGAACAACAAATACCCCGTCGCCCGCCTGAAACAATGGCTGGGCATGATGAAGAAAGAATTTGGAGAAGCTCAGGAATTGTTTGACGCGGTAAGGGCGGTCAAAGACGCGGAAGAAGTCGCGCGGATTTTGGCTGCGTTTGAAGACAAGATGAATGCCCGATAATGATGAGGTCGTCTGAAAGTTTTCAGACGACCTTTAAACCCATCGCCTAAGGCGGAATAAAATAAAAACAGGATGTTTCTAAGCCGTTATTCCTCTTCCTGCGCAGGCGGGAGCAAGAAAAACGCTATGAATCGGTTTATTTGAATTTACTACATTTTCAGAAAGGACAATGATGCCTTACGTCAATATCAAGGTAACGGGCGGCAGCGAGGCTCCGAGTGCCGAACAGAAAGCCGAGCTTATCCGCGGTGTTACCGAGCTGCTTGCCCGTGTGTTGAATAAAAATCCGCAGACCACGGTCGTCGTCATTGATGAAGTGGACATGGATAACTGGGGTATCGGTGGTGAAAGCATTACCGTGCGCCGCGCCAAATCGCAAAAATCGGGATAAGCGCGCCTTATCGGGAATAGATGCCGTCATATCAACTTGCGTCTGCGCGAAAAAGGAAATGACAGCGATACAAAAAGCCGGTTTGGGATACTTGTCCGCAATGTTCGGATATGACTTTTTTCCTGTTCATCGAAAATCAAAAGGTCGTCTGAAACCGGATTTCAGACGACCTTTTTGTATTTCTGCGCAGCGGCTTATTCTTCCGGAGCGCGGAAGGTGTCGTGGCAGGATTTGCAGCTTGCGCCGGTTTCGCCGTAAGCGGCTTTGATTTCTTCCAGCTTGCCGGTTTGCGCGGCGGCGTTCAGTTTCTCAACGGCAGCAGCGAATTTGTCCTCTTCGGCTTTGAATTTGGCCGCATCAGACCAAACCGCAGGCAGGGCGCGGCCGTTGCCTTTGTCGTCAGATTGGAAGAAGGTGAAAGGTTTTTTGCTGGTTTCGGCAAAAGTTGCCGCAGCCTGCTTGAATTTTTCCACGTCGTAAGGTTCTTCGCCTTTTACCATTTTGCCCATGCCGGAGAATTCGGGCATCATGGATTTGAACGCGGTGGTACGGTCTTCGGAGATCGGGCCTTTGGGTTGCGCGGGTGCGCCGCCACCGCAGGCGGCAAGGGTCAGGGCAGCGAGCAGCGCCGCTGAGAAGAGTTTGGTATTCATGGCTTTTGTGTCCTGTGATAGTATTTTGTTATTCATATTTTTCAGACGACATCCGAAGAGGTCGTCTGAAAAGTCGTAATCATACCTGAAATGGGTTTACAAAACGAGAAAAGAAAGGAAATAGTTATGGCGATTTTGGTTACCGGCGCGTCAGCCGGTTTCGGCGAGGCGATGTGCCGCACGTTTGTACAGGCCGGTTATTCCGTTATCGGCGCGGCGCGGCGCGGCGAGAAACTGCAGGCATTGGCGGCCGAATTGGGCGAGCGGTTTTATCCTTTGGAAATGGACGTTTCGCGTACCGAGTCGATACGCAACGCGCTCGACAGCCTGCCTGAAAATTTTGCCGAAATCGATTGCCTGATCAACAACGCCGGATTGGCGTTGGGTTTGGAAACGGCGGACAAAGCAGATTTCGGCGATTGGGAAACCATGATTCAAACGAACATTATCGGTCTGACTTTCCTGACGCGCCAAATCCTGCCACAAATGGCGGAGCGCAAACAAGGCTATATCATGAATCTGGGTTCGATTGCCGGCAGCTATGCTTACGAGGGCAGCAACGTGTACGGCGCGACCAAGGCGTTTGTGCGCCAGTTCAGCATGAACCTGCGCGCGGAATTGGCGGATAAAAACATCCGCGTCACCAACATCGAGCCGGGTTTGTGCGGCGGTACCGAGTTTTCCAACGTCCGATTTAAGGGCGATGACGAGCGGGCGGAAAAGGTTTATGAGAACGTCGAATCCATCCGGCCGCAAGACATTGCGGATACGGCTTTGTGGCTCTATCAGCGTCCGGCGCACATGAACGTCAACTCCATCGAAATCATGCCTGTCGCCCAAACCTTTGCCTGTATGAAAGTCATCCGCAATACGCTGCCCGTACCCGCACAGGCGGAGAATTTTGAGAAACAGAGTATGTCTTTGTTTGCAAGGATTAAGTCGTGGTTTAAATAAGGTTTTGAAAGAAGAAAGGTCGGCGGATTCGCATTTGAAGTGCATCTTTCAATGCAGATGCTCGTAAATGGTTTCCGCCAATGCCTTGCTGATGCCTTCGACTTGTTCCAAATCTTCTTTGCTGGCGGCAACGACGCCGCGCAGGCCGCCGAAGCGGGTGAGCAGGGCTTGGCGGCGTTTGCTGCCTACGCCGGGGATGTCGCTGAGGGAAGAGGTAACGCGGGCTTTGTCGCGTTTTTTGCGGTGGCCGGTGATGGCGAAGCGGTGTGATTCGTCGCGCACGGTTTGCAGGAGGTGTAGGGCGGGGCTGTTGGGCGGCAGGCGGAAGGTTTCGCCGGTGAACGGGAGGATGAGTTCTTCCATGCCGGCTTTGCGTTCGGGGCCTTTGGCGATGCCGACCAAGGGGATGTGCAGCCCGAGTTCTTCCCATACGGATACGGCGACGCCGATTTGTCCTTTGCCGCCGTCAATCAATACGACATCGGGCCATTTGACGGCCTCGCCGTTGGCTTCGGCTTCCTGCATTTTGCCGTAGCGGCGGGTGAGGACTTCGCGCATGGCGGCGTAGTCGTCGCCGGGTTTGGCGGTGGTGATGTTGTAGCGGCGGTATTGCGAGGGTTGGATGTTTTGTTCGTCGTATACGACGCAGGAGGCGATGGTGGCTTCGCCTTGGGTGTGGCTGATGTCGAAGCATTCGAGGCGGTTGAGGTCGTCTGAATTCATGTTCAGGATTTTTGCCAGCTCGTCGATGCGGTGTTGCTGGCTGCTTTGTTGCAGGCGGCGTTGGGCTACTGCCATCTGTGCGTTTTGTTCCGCCATTTTCAGCCAGACTTTGCGTTCGCCTATGGTTTTGGTCACGAACTGCATTTGTTTGCCGTGTTCGCCCTCTAAGGCTTCTTTCAATGCGTTAGGGACGGGGAAGTTGCTGATGATGATGTCGGGTTTGCTTTTGCCCAGATAGTGTTGGGCGACGAAGGCTTCGGCGTAATCTTGTCCGTTTGGTTCGGGGTCGTTTTTAGTGTCGGGGAAAAAGCTTTTGTCGCCGACGTGCCGCCCGCCGCGTATGCTGACCCAGTGTACGCAGACGAGGCCGTCTGAAACGGCGAGCGCGAGCAGGTCGATGTCGTTGGGGTTGTTGGGGTTTTTGCTGTCGATGAACTGGTTGCTCTGCATGATGCCGAGCGCTTGGATTTGGTCGCGGTAGCGGGCGGCTTCTTCAAATTGCAGATTCGCGGCGGCAGTTTGCATTTTGTGTTGCAGGGTGCGGGTCAGTTCGTCGGTTTTGCCGTTGAGAAAAGTGGCCGCTTGGCGCACGCTGTCGCGGTAGTCTTCTTCGCTGATGTGGCCGACGCAGGGCGCGGTGCAGCGCTTGATTTGATACAGCAGGCAAGGGCGGTCGCGGTGTTCGAACACGCTGTCTTCGCAGGTACGCAGCATGAAGTCTTTTTGCAGGATTTGTATGCTGTCGCGCACGGCGTTGCTGTTGGGATAGGGACCGAAGTATTGGTTGGGCTTTTTCAGCGTGCCGCGGTAATACGCCATCTGCGGATATTGATGTCCGCTGAGCATGAGGTAGGGATAGCTTTTGTCGTCGCGGAAAAGGATATTGTATTTGGGCGACAGGGCTTTGATGAAATTGTTTTCGAGAATCAGGGCTTCGGCTTCGGAACGGGTAATGGTGGTTTCAATGTGGTGAACCTGTTTCACCATCAATGCGATGCGCGGGGAATGGTCGTTTTTCTGGAAATAACCGGACACGCGCCGCTTGAGGTTGACGGCTTTGCCGACGTATAAAACGTTGCCGCCTTCGTCGAAAAACGGTATACGCCGGGCAGGTTGGGCAGGTTTTTGAGGAATAGGGGGATGTCGAAGTCCGTGGTCATGGGGCGGGTGGTAGTATAGGGGCTGGAAAGTCGGAATTATAGGGGAAACTATATTTCAGGAATATAACAAAAGGTCGTCTGAAAACAGGTTTTCTCAAATAGAAACCCGTTTTCAGACGACCTTTACCGATATGATTGTTAACGGCGGAATTTGCCTTGATCGAAATCATCAAATGCTTCGTAAGCGGCGCGGCATTGGATGCGTTGTTCTTTATAGGGTAGCTGACGGAAAGCTTTGCGGGCTTTTCGGTTTTCTTTCAATTCGGCACGGTTGCCTTTGTATTTGTACCATGCAGCGCGGCGGTCGAGGTACTTTTTGCAGGCGGGATGCAGTTTGCCATGTTCGGCTTGAGTTCGCGGATGGTGGCGTTTATGGGTGTCTGCATCGGCAGTTTGGGCGGAAAAACCCAGTATCAGTGCAATGGACAAAGTAGAAAGCAAGCCTTTTTTGAGTAACATGACGATCTCCTGTTTGTAGGATTGAATGAAAGAACTTGACTGAAAGAATTGAAATCAAAGATAAAAAAAACCATCTATACTAAGGGGAAAAGTATAGATGGCCAAACACATTACGGGGAAAACGTCTTACTCACTTACTCACTTCTCTCGAAGCAAGTGTTACTCAGACACGCGAATTATATAATAGTTCACGAATGATGACGTTAAGTTTGGTTAATGATATCTTAACAATCATATCATCATGTTTTTAAACAAATAAAAAAATCATAATGGTTAAAATTTTTTTGAAAAAACTTCAAAATTTTCAAACAGTGATGAATTTCCACTCCCCTGAGGCTAAATTTTCTACCGTTCGTCCGTTAAATTCGTCCCGATGAAGGTGTTCGACGCGGTTGCCGGCGGCGGCGACCATGCGTTTGACTTGATGATATTTACCTTCGGTAATGGCCATCAGCAGGGTGGTCGGATTTTCCAAAACGGCTTCGGCTGCGCGGACGGTTTCGTTGTCGTCGTGCAGCAGGACGCCGTTTTTCAGCGTTTCACACAGGCTGTCGTCGGCAGGATGCTTCAGAGTAACACGGTAGATTTTGGGCACTTTGTGTTTCGGCGAGGTAACGCGGTGGTTGAACTGCCCGTCGTTGGTAATCAGCAAAACGCCCGTCGTATCTGCATCCAGCCTGCCGACCGCCTGCATGTCGATATTGCGCATATGGTCGGGGAAAAGGCTGAAGACGCTGGGGTATTGCTGCGGTTTGTGCGAGGTTTCGTAATCGGCAGGTTTGTTGAGCAGGATATAAAAATAAGGCATGGGTACGACGACGATGTCTTCGCCGTCTATGCGCAGCGTTTGGACTTCGGCGGGATCGATGTCAGCTTTGGCGTCGTTGCAGACCGTATCGTTGATTTCGACACAGTCGTTTTGAATCAGCCACTGGCATTGTTTGCGGCTGCCTATGCCTTGGGATTGGAGGTATTTGATCAGTTGCATGGGAATGGCGGGAGCGGGTTTCAGACGACCTAATTGTATATCAGGACTTTGCTTTCAAACGATAGAGATAAGTGGTTTCCCGATTGCGGGCGAAGGCGAGCGGGTCGGATTCGTCGGCGGCTTTGCGGTGGCGCGGTTTGGTTTTCAGAATATCAGCCACTTCTAAAGAGGTCGTCTGAAAGCATTGTTCCAGAAAATCGCGGTCGCGCAGGTGCAGATGTTCCGCCAAGTCGGAAATGATCAACCACGCTTCGCCTTGCGGGTTTAAATGTTGCCGCACGCCGTTTAAGAAGGCGGTCAGCATGGCGTTGTCGGGGTCGTAGAGGGCGGTTTCGACGGCGGAAGTCGGTTTGGCGGGCAGCCACGGCGGGTTGCAGACGATCAGGTCGGCGCGTCCTTCGGGAAACAAGTCGACGGCTTGGACGGCGACTTGTTTGTCCAGCCACAAGCGGGCGAGGTTGGCGGTTGCGCAGGCGATGGCTTTGGGGTTGGTGTCGGTGGCGGTGATGTCGGGAATACCGCGTTTGGCGAGGATGGCGGCGATGACGCCGGAGCCTGTACCGATGTCGAACGCCGTCTGAATATTCGGATTTAACGGCGCTTGGGCGATTAAGTCCAAATATTCGCCGCGCAGGGGCGAGAACACGCCGAAGGGAACGTGGATTTTGCCGTCAAGCTGCGGAATGTCTATGCCTTTTTTGTGCCATTCGTGTGCGCCGATAAAACCCAAAAGCTGATTGAGCGGCAGCAAAAACGGCGCGTCGTTCGGCTCGGCGTACACATCGGCAAGGGCGGCGCGGACGTCGGGCGAGCGCGGGTTGCTTAACTGAAAACCCGCGCCGATTTCGACGGCAAGCATGTTCAACACGCGGCTTTGCTGCGCCTGTTTCATACGGTGGGTGTGGAAGGCCATCTGGATATCGGCAGGCGCGTTTTTCGTTTTTTCAGACGACCTGCGGACGCGCTTTTTCATCGCAGCCAATACTTGCTTGGCGTTGTGGAAATCGCCCGTCCAAACGGTTGCCGTGTGGGCGTGGGCGTTTTTCAGAATATCGGCGGCATTGCTTTCATGCACATAAACCGCCTGCTTGGGCGGCTTCTGCGTGCTTTCGTTGCGCCATTCGGCAGCGGCGCGGTCGGTGGGGATAATGGGGAACATGAAGGCAAAGAGAAAGGAAAACCGACGGTAAGTTTACTATATCTCGGGAAGTATGTATTGAAAGCGGAATCTACGGTCGTCTGAAAGCTTGTTTCCCGTTTTACCTTCGTTGGAACTTTGCTTTCAGACGACCTGTGTGATAACGGATTAAGCCAGTTTGGCTTTAATCAGTTCTTGAACCTGCGCGGGATTCGCTTTGCCTTTGCTGGCTTTCATCACTTGTCCCACAATCGCATTCAGGGCTTTTTCGTTACCGGATTTAAATTGTTCCACGGCTTTGGCGTTGTTGGCCAGCACTTCGTCCACCATGGCTTCAATCGCGCCGGTATCGGTCATCTGCTGCAAGCCGTGTTTTTCGATGATTTCGGCAATGGTGGCTTCGGGTTCTGCCCACATGGCTTCTAAGGCTTTTTTCGCCAGTTTGCTGCTTAAAGTGCCGTCGGCGATTTTGCCCACCAACGCAGCGAGGCGTGGGGCGGTAATCGGGCTGTCGGCAAGTTCCATGCCTTCTTTGTTCAGCGTGGCGGCAAGTTCGCCGTTCATCCAGTTGGCAGTCAGCTTGCCTTGTCCGCTGGCTTTGGCAGCTTCTTCAAAATAGGCAGCCTGCACGCGGCTGGCGGTGAGCAGGCGCGCGTCGTATTCGGACACGCCGTAATCCGCCACGAAACGTACCGCCATTTCTTTTGGCAGCTCTGGCATTTCTGCTTTGGCTTTTTGCAACCGGTCGTCTGAAATGATGACGGGCAGCAAATCTGGATCGGGGAAGTAGCGGTAGTCGTGCGCGTCTTCTTTCAAGCGCATCACGCGGGTTTCGCCTTTTTCAGGGTCAAACAGCATGGTTGCCTGTTGCACTTTGCCGCCGTCTTCCAAAATCTCGATTTGCACTTCCACTTCGTAATTAATCGCCTGCTCCAAGAAGCGGAAGGAATTGAGGTTTTTAATCTCGCGGCGCGTGCCGAATTCCGCTTGGCCTTTCGGACGCACGGATACGTTGGCATCGACGCGGAACGAACCTTCCGCCATATTACCGTCACAGATGTCCAGCCATGTTACCAAGCTATGTAAGGCTTTGGCGTAGGCAACGGCTTCGGCGGCGGAACGCATTTCAGGTTCGGATACCACTTCCAACAGCGGCGTGCCTGCGCGGTTCAGGTCGATGCCGGTTGCACCGTTCAAGCCTTCATGCACGGATTTGCCCGCGTCTTCTTCCATGTGCGCGCGGGTTACGTTGATGGTTTTCACATCGTCGCCTACCACGATTTCCAATTTGCCGTGTTCGACAATCGGTAAATCCAACTGGCTGATTTGATAGCCTTTGGGCAAGTCGGGGTAAAAGTAGTTTTTGCGGTCGAACACGTTTTTCTGATTGATTTTCGCATCCAAAGCCAAGCCTAATTTGATGGCTTTTTCAACGACTTCGCGGTTCATTACCGGCAGTACGCCCGGCAGCGCGCATTCCACTACGCTGGCGTGCGCGTTGGGTTCCGCACCAAACGCAGTCGATGCGCCGCTGAAGATTTTGGATTGGGTGTTGAGCTGGACGTGGATTTCCAAGCCGATTACAGTTTCCCAAGTCATAAGAGGTTCTTTCTTTTGATGTCAATAATATAAAGTGGTCAGCTGTTTTCAGACGACCTGTTTTGGTTTGTAGAGACAACAGGTCGTCTGAAAGCCCAGTATCAAGTCTTCTGAAAGCAAGCCTGCATCTCAGCGGCCATGTTATCCAGCATTTGGTAACGTTTGCGGTACATCGATCGTTTTTTGCTTTCGATTTCCGCCAAGTCTTTTCGCGGCGAGGTTTGCGGCAGATGCCAGTAGCCGTCGCTTTCGAGCGTTGCGCCGTTCTCCTGCCAAAACAGGTCGTAATTCATTTTGACCCGTTTTTTCAGCCGCCAGCGCAGTTTGACCTGATGCTCTTGGGCAATGCCGATAACGCCACTCAACTTGAGTGATGCCGAAAAATATTGCAGGGCGGTTACCATCAGTTGCTGCGGGCGCAGACCGTGGAGTTGTTTGGTCAGGCTGCGTACAAGGTCTTTAGCTTCTTCCCCTGCGGGGCCCTGGATGGAAGCGGCCAGCAGTTTACCGTCAACTAGAGCGAAGGTCGCCATGTAGAGACGTTTTCCTTCGTTGTCGCGCAAGGATAGCGACCACATTCCTTCATCCACGCAATTATCGTTCCGGTTCAACCACAAAGTCAGGTCGTCTGAAAGATGTGCTAAGACGATATGGAATTCGCGAGTCTCCATACCGGTAAGTGTTTCCTGTCCGAACAGTTTTTCGGCTGCCAACAGGTCTTCTTTCATAGCTTGCAGTCTGCGCTGCCTGTCAAAACGCTTATCAATAAAGGCATGAATCAAAGGATAGGCATCTTGTGGCAGCTTTTGGAAAAAAACACGACGTAGTGCGGAAGTGTTGACAAAGGTTTCAAAATCCTTAATCTGCCTTCGTAATCTGCCTTCGTGCAAACAACTTGCGCAAGGTAAACTTCAAATGTTGGATTTGAAATTTTGGCGCGTTTTTATACACGGTTTTGAAGTCAGGAAAAACGAACTGCTCCGGCATCATGCTTTTCCATTAGGGTTTTTTGTATGCCAATCACTCGCCAACTGTATTTGATGCGCTGCGCCAAGGATTTTGGCTTCGGAGAAGTGGTTGCCGATAAATTGCACGCCGATGGGCAGTCCGCTGCTGCTGAAACCTGCGGGCAGGGTCAGGGCGGGTAATCCTGCCAGATTTACGGCGATGGTGTAGATATCGGAAAGGTACATCTGCACGGGATCGTGGATGTCGCTGCCGAGTTTCGGGGCAGCGGTGGGCGCAGTTGGCGCGAGGATGAAATCACATTGCGCAAAGGCCGTCTGAAAATCGTTGGCAACGAGGCGGCGCAGTTTTTGGGCTTTCAGGTAATAGGCATCGTAGTAGCCGTGCGACAACACATAAGTACCGATCATGATGCGGCGTTTGACTTCGCTGCCAAAACCTTCGGCGCGGGTGTTGCTGTACATTTCTTCAAGGTCGCCGAATTGGGCGGCGCGGTGGCCGTAGCGCACGCCGTCGTAGCGGGAAAGGTTGGTGCTGGCTTCGGCGGAAGCGAGGACGTAGTAAGCGGGGATGGACAGGGCGGTTTGCGGCAGGGAAACTTCAATGGTTTCCGCACCTTGCGCTTTAAAAAGGTCGATGACGCTTTGCAAAGCAGCCTGCACATCGGCATCCGCGCCTTCGCCGAAATATTCTTTAGGCAGACCGATTTTCATGCCTTTAAGCGGTTTGTCCAAATCGCGGGTGTAGTCTTCTTTGCTGCGTTCCAAACTGGTGGAATCACGCTCGTCGAAACTCGCCATCGCATTGAGCAAAATCGCGCAGTCTTCGGCAGTTTGCGCCATCGGACCTGCTTGGTCGAAACTGGAAGCGTAGGCAACCATGCCGAAGCGGGAAACCGTGCCGTAGGTAGGTTTGATGCCGGTGATGCCGCAGTGTGAAGAAGGCTGGCGGATAGAGCCGCCGGTGTCCGAACCGAGTGCGGCAGGGGCAAGGCGTGCGGCAACGACTGCTGCGGAACCGCCGGACGAACCGCCTGGAACGTGTTCGGGATTCCACGGATTTTTGGTTGCGCCGTAGAACGAGGTTTCGTTAGTCGAACCCATGGCAAATTCGTCCATGTTGGTACGACCGAGCGTTACCATGCCTTCGTCGAGCAGGTTTTGGACGACGGTGGCAGTGTAAGGGGAGACAAAGTTATCCAGCATTTTGGAGCTGCACGCGCTGCGCCAGCCTGTTTGACAGAAAATATCTTTGTAGGCGATGGGTACGCCGGTAAGCGCGGTAGCGTTACCTTGTGCGATGCGCGCGTCGGCGGCACGGGCTTCGGCGAGAGTTTTGTCTTGGTTGAGGGTGATGTAGCCGTTGATAGCTGGGTTCTGCGCTGCAATGGCGGCGAGGTATTCGGTTGCCAGTTCGACGGCGGAGATTTGTTTGGATTGCAGCAGTTGGCTGGCTTGTTTGAGGGTGTATTGGGTCATGAAGTCTTTTACTCGAAAATAAAATAAGTGGAATGTAAAAAAGTTTAGTTTAATGGTATAGACTACTTTTTGTTTTTTGGGCTGCCTGAAAACGAATATTGTGCGTCCGTTCAGTTTTGATACCGGTATTCAACCCATGTTTTGACAGCCTGCACTGCTCATTAGAGAATCTACCTGATTTCTCTGTGGATAATTTTCAATGCGGTAACGGCAATTTTTCGACTGCTGCATTTGATTTGCGGCTGCTTGATATCGTAAGCC
Organism: Neisseria sp. HMSC055H02; assembly: GCF_001813335.1. Lineage (NCBI taxonomy): Bacteria > Pseudomonadati > Pseudomonadota > Betaproteobacteria > Neisseriales > Neisseriaceae > Neisseria > Neisseria sp. HMSC055H02. Next base: position 28,478 of record NZ_KV812076.1, read on the forward strand.
GCTTCGGATGGCTAAAAATTATTTGCAACGTAATACTATGGTTGTCGATTCCTACGGGTAATTGCTCAGTGCTTGGATGAAAAAAGGTCTATATCTACAAGCCATTGGGCGTGATGGCGCGGTTTTCACGCAGGCGCAAGAAGCCAGACACAACGCGGAAGACATACCACCCCCAAGTTAGTGGAATAATCAGGAAACCAATTAGTAAAAACAAGGTGCAAGAGCCGATAATGCCGAAAATCAGTGTGATCCAGAAGGTTTTTAGCAAAAACTGGATATGGTCGAAATAAATCGTGCCGCGTATTTCGTTGCGTTTGACATAGGCCATGATGACGCCGCCTATCGCAGGTACAAGGCCGAATATGCCTAGTGCAAATAATGCATATATGGCATAAATATACGAAAATATACGAAATATCGCGTTGTTCTTGTGATAATTTAGCCAAATCGGGCGCAACAAGTTCGGCAATTGGGTCAAATGGCTTGCTTTTATGTTTATCGTTATGTTTGGGTTGTTGATTCACATAATGTATTCCTCAGACTTCACAGGTAGATGGTACGGGACGTTTTGGGAGTAAATGAAAGTATGCTTTTAAAGTAGGGCGCAGGCTGCTTTTATTCTTCAATTACCTGAGGCACGATATACAGGCGGTTGCGCACTTCAGGCGCGACGGCTTGATATTCGGCGGCATGGTCGGTTTCGGTAACTGTATCTTCGCGCAGGCGCAGGGCGGCTTCGTGGGGGTGTGCCATCGGCTCGATACCGTCTGTATTCACGCTCTGCATCTTTTCGACCATGGCGAAAATGTCGTTCAATTCTGAGAGGGTTTTGCCTTTTTCTTCCTCGGTCAGCGAAAGGCGTGAGAGTTTGGCAATTTTTTCCACATCGGTTAAGCTTAAAGCCATAAAAAATCCTTGTCTGATAGCAAACGCCCCTTTATTGGGGTATCATTGCGTTCTTCTTCGATGAAACGAGGAATTATAACCGAAAACTACTCAAACGGCGTGTGATTTCGCCATGCGTTTCATACGGGGAGTGGGGAGGTCGTCTGAAAAGGCGTTGTTTCCATGTTTTTAATATTTTGAATAACAATTAAATAAAATCGGTGCTGGGCCGATATTCAGGTATTTTATGTTTCGTTTTTTATCCCGTTTTTTCTCCAACGATATCGCCATTGATTTGGGTACGGCAAACACGTTGATTTATGTGCGCGGTAAAGGCATTGTTTTGGACGAGCCGTCTGTGGTGGCGGTTCAATCGGGTACGGGCGGTAAAAGCAAGATTGTTGCCGTGGGTACGGAAGCCAAGAAAATGCAGGGGCGCGCGCCGCGCAATATTGAAATCGTCCGTCCTATGCGGGACGGGGTGATTGCTGATTTTACGATTGCCGAGCGTATGCTGGGTATGTTGATTAAAAAGGCAACACAAGGTAATTCGGTCGTACCGCCGCGTGTAGTGATTTGCGTGCCGGGCGGGGCAACCCAAGTGGAACGCAAGGCAATTTTGGATTCTGCGTTTGCCGCAGGTGCATCTTCCGTACATTTGATTGAGGAGCCGATGGCGGCTGCTTTGGGTGCGGGGCTGCCGATTGAGGACACTGCCGGTTCGATGGTGGTGGATATCGGCGGCGGCACAACGGAAATCGGCATTTTGTCGTTGGGCGGTATGGCTTATTCCGCCTCCGTCCGTGCGGCGGGCGACGAGTTTGATAAGAGCATCGTGCATTATCTTCGCCGTCATCGCGGCGTGTTGATTGGTGAAGCAACGGCTGAAGAATTGAAGAAAACAATCGGTTCTGCCTCCGGTTTTGCAACCGAAACCGCCATGCGGATTAAAGGTCGCGATTTGGCGGAAGGTACGCCCAAGTCGCTTGCCATTACTTCAGAAGAGGTGCGCGAGGCTTTGAGCGAAACGGTTAATCAGATTATCCGCGCCGTTCTCCTTGCGTTGGAACAGGCTCCGCCTGAGTTGGCAGGCGATATTGCCGACAGGGGAATTATGTTGACAGGCGGCGGCGCACTGTTGCACGGCATGGATACGGTTTTGGCGGATGCGACGGGGCTGCCTGTAGGTATTGCCGACCAGCCTTTGAACTGTGTGGCTTATGGTGCGGGCAAAGCTTTGGATTATATCGGCAAATGGAATGCCGTCTTTGTGGATAACCCATAAGGCAGGCTGAAATGGAACATTCTTCTTTACGGTTTGACGAGGCAAAGGGTCAAAAGCTGTTGCCTCGTTTTATTGCGTATTTGTTACTGGGTGCAGGCATTATGGTGGCGGACGGCCGTTTCAACCTGATGCAGCCCGTGCGCACTGCGGCGGCGGAGATTCTTTATCCGGTGCAATGGCTGGCAAACCAGCCGGTCCGTCTCTATCAATATTTTTCCAACCAATCTCAATCACAAACCGAGCTGTTGGAACAAAACCGTCTCCTTTTGGAGGAAAACGGTCGTCTGAAAATCCAGCTTCAACGCGATAAGGTCAACCTGAGCGAATTGCAGGAGCTGAAAAAGCTATACGGCTTGCAGCAAAAAGGCATAAGCAATGTCATAGGCGCTGAGGTATTGTCCAGTGGCAAAGACCCGCTATCCGAACGTTTGATTATCAATAAAGGCAGTGGCGAAGGAGTGGTGGCAGGCGATGCCGTTATCGACCAAAACGGCTTAATCGGGCGGATTACATTGGTTCACGCAAACAGCGCGGAAGTCGAGCTGATGGCGGCTGCGCAAAGTATCGTCCCTGTTGCCGTTGAGCGTACGGGCGAACGCAATCTCGCCTACGGCAACGGTGTGGGTTTGGATTTACGCTATTTTCCGACAGGATCGGATTTGAAGCCGCAGGATGTTTTGATTACCTCCGGTTTGGACGGCATTTATCCGGCAGGTATTCCCGTAGCCCGTGTGGATAAAGTCGTCCGCGCTTCCGGTACGCCTTATTACGACACAGAACTGACCCCGTTTGCCGCCTTGCGCCGCAGCCGCTTTGTTTTGGTTCTGTCTTCTTCCCATTCTTCCCAATAAATCATTCATGAACGATTTTGACGATTCCTACCGTGCCATGCCCGTCGGTGTGATTGCGGCAAGTTTTGCCGTAACCATGCTTGTCGATTTCATGCCTTTCCCCTTTGATGCGTTTTTTTGGCTGCCCGAACTGACCGCGCTGATGCTGCTTTATTGGTCTATGCACCATCCCCAACGCGTCGGCATGGGCATTGCATTTTTGCTTGGCTTGATAGTCGATGCCGCAACAGCAGCAACTTTGGGGCTGCACGCATTGTCTTATATGGTCATGGTGTATTTCGTCTTGAACACGCGCCGTCAAATCATGCTCTACGGCCACATCATGCAGATCGGGGCGGTATTGGCAGCATTGTTCTGCCATCAGGCGGTCTTGGTGGCGGCGCGCCTGTTCCTCAACAACCAAATCATTACTTGGCAAAGTTTCATCGCGCCTTTGGCAGGCGCGCTGCTTTGGCCTTTCTTGAGCCAGTTGATGCTGATGCTGACCAATTTCTATCGCGCCAACAGATAACGTGAAACCATGTCCATACTGAATACTATGAAACGTCGTCTGAAAAATGGCGGTAGCGGTAAAACACAGACTGCAAAGGCGGCGCAAGCCGATTCTTTATTGCGTCTGCTGGTAGCGTTTATCCTGATTGTGGTTTTGTTTGCCGCATTGGTGGCGCGGTTTGTCTATTTGCAAGTGTTCCGGCATGACGATTTTTCCGGGCAGGCATCCAGCAACCGCATCACATTAATTCCGACTCCGCCTGTCCGCGGCGAAATCGTAGATGTCAACGGCGTACCGTTGGCAAAAAACTATCCTGTATTTTCGTTGGAAGTCATCCCCAGCCGCATTGAGGGTAAGATGGAGGATGTGATCGAAGCCCTGCGGAAGTATGTCGATATTACGCCTACTGATTTGAAGCGTTTCCACAAATACCGCGAAAGCTACCGCAAATTTGAAAACATCCCGCTCAAGCTGCGCCTGACAGATGAAGAAGCGGCGAAATTGTCCGTGCATCTTAATGAATTTAAAGGTGTAGAAGTCAATTCGCGCACTTTCCGCGAGTATCCTTATGGCAAACTGACTTCACACTTTTTAGGCTACATCGGTCGCATCAGCGACAAAGATCAGGAAATTTTGGAAGAAGAGGGCTTGACTGCACTCTATCGCGGCAGCACGCACATCGGCAAATCGGGGCTGGAAAAATATTACGAACCGCAGCTTCATGGCGCGCCCGGCTATCAAGAAGTGGAAAAAGACGCTTACGGCAATATTGTGCGCGTCTTGAAAAACGTGCCGTCGCGCATGGGGCAAACTTTGCGCTTGGGCATGGACATCCGGATGCAACAAGAGGCGGATAAAATATTGGGAGACAGGCGCGGGGCGATTGTCGCCATCAATCCGCAAGACGGTACGGTGTTGGCTTTCGTTTCCAAGCCTTCTTTCGATCCCAACCTCTTTATCGACGGCATCGACAGCGAAACTTGGAAAGCCTTGAATGATGACTGGAAAAAACCGTTGGTCAACCGCGTAACGCAAGGTCTGTATCCGCCGGGCTCGACGTTTAAGCCGTTTATGGGCATGGCTTTGCTGGAAAGCGGCAAAATTACCCAAACGACGGTCGTTCCCGCGCCCGGCGCATGGAGCATTCCCGGCAGCCGCCACGTCTTCCGAGATTCCGTACGCAGCGGTCACGGCTCGGCGAATTTGAGCAAGGCGATACAGGTGTCGTCTGATACCTTTTTCTACCGCTTGGGCTACGAAATGGGCATAGACAAAGCATCGCCGTATTTAGCGCAATTCGGTTTCGGCAAAAAAACCGGCATCGACCTGCCCAGCGAATATACGGGTGTTTTGCCTAGCCGCGAATGGAAGGCGAAACGCTTTGCCAAATCGTCCGATCCTACCGCCAAAGAATGGCGCGCAGGCGAGATGGTCTCGGTCAGCATCGGGCAGGGTTACAACGCTTACACCCCGCTGCAAATGGCACACGCCACCGCTTCGCTCGCCAATAACGGCGTGGTTTATCAGCCGCATTTGGTGAAAGAATTGTTGGATTTCGACAAACGCAAAATCACGCGTATCAATCCCAATCCTGAATACAAAATCCCGTTCAAACAAGATAACTTCGAATACGTCAAACAGGCGATGGAGAAAGTCTTGAAACCGGGCGGTACGGCACACCGCATCGGCGGCGGATTGGCTTACAGCATGGGCGGCAAAACGGGCACGGCGCAGGTTGTGCAAATCAAGCAGGGCGGTCGTTACAACGCCGCAGCTTTGCGCGAGCAACACCGCGACCATGCGTGGTTTATTTCGTTCGCCCCCTTGGAGAAGCCTGAAATCGCCATTGCCGTAATTCTGGAAAACGGCGGCTGGGGTGCCTACGCCGCACCGCTTGCCCGCAGCCTGACCGATTTTTATATGCTCAATGTCAAGCCGCAGCAATTTTCAGACGACCCCGACGCAGGCGGAATGCCCGAACCGCAACAACACCGCACACAACCCCAACCGCCGACCATATTCCAAAAAGCCTACGGTCTGAAACAGGAGGAAGCAAATCATGAATGAAACGGTCGGAATGTGGGCAAAAATCAAACGCACCGTATCTGCTCCGATAGACCCGTGGCTGTTTTTCCCCATGCTCGCCATCTACATCATGAGCCTGTTTTTGCTCTATTCGGCGGACGGGCAGGATTTCGGCCAGCTTGAACACAAAACCCTGCATACGGTCGTCGGCTTTGCACTGCTGTGGTTTGTCGCCTCGTTCAAGCCGCGTGATGCCGCAAAGGTTGCGCTGCCGATGTACCTGATTGGCGTGTTGCTGCTTGTCGCCGTCGAAGTCGCAGGCGTGACCGTCAATGGCTCTACACGCTGGCTAGAGCTGGGTTTCACGCGCATCCAGCCGTCCGAAATCATGAAAATCGTCCTGCCCATGACCGTCGCTTGGTACTTCCAGCGGCACGAAGGTCGTCTGAAATGGTTTCACTACGTCATCGCCATGCTTTTAATCCTCATCCCCGTTGCGCTGATTTTGAAACAGCCCGACTTGGGTACGGCGGTTTTGATTATGGCATCGGGTATTTTCATCGTCTTTTTCGCAGGTCTGCCGTGGAAAGTCATCTTTGCCGCCATCGTCGCCTTCGTTGCCGCATTGCCGCTTTTATGGAACTACGGGATGCACGACTATCAGAAAACCCGCGTCCTGACACTGTTTGACCCGACGCAGGACCCTTTGGGCGCAGGCTACCACATCATCCAGTCCATGATTGCCATCGGTTCGGGCGGTGTCTGGGGGAAAGGCTGGCTCAACGGCACACAAACGCATTTGGATTACATTCCAGAGTCCACGACCGACTTCATTTTTGCCGTATATGGCGAAGAATTCGGTTTGATCGGCAACATCTTGCTGCTGCTGGTTTACCTCGTTATCCTGACGCGCGGACTGCTGATTGCCGCCAAAGCCCAATCGCTTTACAGCCGCACGCTTGCCGGCGCATTGACCATGACCTTTTTCTGCTACGCCTTTGTGAACATGGGTATGGTGAGCGGCATTTTGCCCGTTGTTGGTGTTCCCCTGCCGTTGGTCAGCTATGGCGGCACTGCAACGCTCTCCATCATGACCGTACTTGCGCTGCTCATGGGTATTTCCAGCGAGCACAAAACCAAACGCCGCTACGAATTCAATGACAAAGCGGACGTAAACGTCTCTACAAAAAACCAATAAGGGAATAAAAAATGGAATTAGGTGTAGAAATCGGCAAACTTTTGGTTGCCTTCCTTGTACTGATCAACCCGTTCAGCGCGCTTTCGATTTACCTCGATTTGACGCAGGATCACAGCACCAAAGAAAAACGCCGCATCGCCCGCACCGCCGCGCTCGCCGTCTTCATCGTCATTGCCGTCTTCACCTTGACGGGCGGGATGTTGTTGAAAATCTTAGGCATCAGCGTCGGCTCTTTCCAAGTCGGCGGCGGTATTTTGGTATTGCTTATCGCCATCTCCATGATGAACGGCAACGATAACCCCGCCAAACAAAATATCGGTGGCGACAAGGAAGAGGGTGTTGTACCACACATCCAAAAAAACGCCAAAGCCATCGCCGTCGTTCCCGTCGCTATTCCCATCACCATCGGACCGGGCGGTATTTCTACCGTCATTATCTATGCCTCAGCTGCCAAAAATTACAGCGATATTGCTTTGATCCTCGCCGCAGGCTTCCTCGTCAGCCTGATTTGCTACGCTATTCTCGTTGTTGCAGGACGAATCAGCAAAAAACTGGGTACAACAGGACTGACCATCCTTAACCGTATCATGGGCATGATGCTTGCCGCCGTCTCCGTAGAAATCATCGTTGCCGGATTGAAATCCATTTTCCCGCAACTGGTAGGGTAGCTCATAGATTGCGCAGAAGGCGGAATTTATCGTGTGTCTGTTCATATTTCTCAACATAAAAAGTCGTCTGAAAATGGTTTTGTGTTTTGGATGACATGTCCTGCAATATTCCTCAACTGTTCTGACTTTTAATTTTATCGTCTAGGTCAGTTGTGTGTAGAGCCCATATCAATCTTTCTTGCAGGAAAGACCGTATGCTGCCGTTTCTGTAATTGATGTACTTCAAATACGAATTCGCCGTCGTCTGAAAACCCGATTTGGGCTTTTCAGACGACCTTTTGTTTGGAGCGGTATCAATAGACGTCGCGTTGGTAGCGTTTGTCTTCGCGCATTTCGTTGAGATAGTCTTCGGCATCGTCGCGGCTGAGTTTGCCTTGGGTTTCGATGACGTCGATCAGGGCGGTTTCTACGTCGCGCGCCATGCGGGTGGCGTCGCCGCAGACGTAGAGGTGTGCGCCTTGTTGCAGCCAGTTCCAAACTTCGGCGGCGTGTTCGGCAATTTTGTGTTGGACATAGACTTTGTGTTCGCCCTGCCTGCTCCATGCCAAGTCGGCACGGGTAAGGATGCCGTCTTTGCGGTAATCGCTCCATTCAAGCTGGTACAGGAAGTCGTCGGCGAGGCGTTGGTTGCCGAAGATGAGCCAGTTTTTGCCGTTGTCGCCGTTGGCGGCGCGTTGCTGCATGAAGGCGCGGAAGGGAGCGATGCCTGTGCCTGCGCCTATCATGATGACGGGGGTGTTGCCGTCGGCGGGCAGGCGGAAATTGGGGTTGGGTTCGACGAAGACGCGTACTTCGCCGCCTTCTTCAAGGCGTTCGCCCAGATAGCCTGAGGCTGCGCCGGTGTAGGTGTTGCCGTGGTGTTCGAAGCGGACGACGCCGACGGTCAGGTGGACTTCTTCGCCGACTTCGTCTTGCGCGGAGGCGATGGAGTAAAGGCGCGGGGTTTGGGGGCGGAACAGTTGGAACAAGGTTTGCGCGTCCAGCGGATGGGGGTGGGCGGCGAAGACGCCGACGGGCGGGGTAGCGGCGAGGTAGGCGTCCAATCGGGTTTTGTCGGCGGCTGTGGTTTTGAGTTCTTCGCTACCGGACAATTCGGCGTATTGCTGCACGAGTGCCGGCGTGTTTTGCGTGATGTCGGCGGACTCGGTCAGGGCGGTGCGGATGTCGGTTTCGAGGTCGTCTGAAAGGCGGATTTTTTCTTCGCCGCTTAATTGGTGCAAATCGAGGATTTCTTGAACCAAAGCCGAATCGTTGAGCGGGAGTACACCCAATGCGTCGCCTGCCTGATAGTGCAGTCCGGAACCGGACAGGTCGATTTCGATGTGTTCTACGTCTTTCTCGGCGGAGCGGGACGTGATTTTTTGGCGGACGGACAGGGTGGCGGTATAGGGTTTGTCTTTGGTATAGACAGTACCTGCGGTTTGAGGGGCGACAGGGGTTGCAACGGATGCTGCGGCGGTTTGCGCGGCAAGCTCGGCAACTTGGGGGACGACAGCTTCTATCCAAGCATCGGCGGCGCTTTGGAACTCTAAATCGCAGATGCCCAAGTCGTTCAGACGACGTGCGCCCAGTTCGGCAAATTTGGCGTCAAAGTCTTTGCCCGCTTGGCAGAAATTGGGATAGGAAGAATCGCCCAAACCCAAGACGGCAAAAGTGAGTTTGCCCAAATCGGGGGCTTTTTTGCCGAAGACGAATTTATACAGCGGCAGGGCTTCTTCGGGCGGCTCGCCCTCGCCTTGCGTGGATGTTACCAATAACACGATGTCTTCATCGGGCAGGGTTTTGCTTTTGAAGTCCCCCGTGCTGCTCAATACGGCTTCTACGCCGGCGTTTTTGAGTTTGGCATGTAAAGATTCGGCAACGCCGCGCGCATTGCCCGTTTGCGAGGCGGATAAGACCAACACGCGTCGCGCGGGGGCGACAACGGCAGGGGCTACGGAAACACCCAAACCGCCCTCCGCCCCCTGACTTTGCGCCCAGCAGTAGCCGGAAAGCCAAGCGAGCTGTGTAGGCGAGAGGGCGGCGAGTTGTGCGGAAAGTTCGGCGGGAAGCGGATTGGCTGGAGTCATGTCGGTTCCTTTGTGCGGACGGCTGCTTGAGGCAGAGCGTTTGCCTGCGCGGCTTTAATTGTTTGGTTGAATGGTGATTTTTCTGAAAACAGTGGCGATACTGTAAACAGGTCGTCTGAAAAACGGAAAGAATGCTTGGTTTTAATTTAATGCGATTTCGTTATATTCTGGATTGGGAGAGGGGGAGAGGGTTGATATCGGTTTTCAGACGACCCGACTATAATCTTTTGAGATTTTTAAGGGGCAGCAAAAGCGCAGATGTCCATCGGACAACTAATCAAGCAGCTTATATAAAGCTGCCGTCGGAGGTAATCAGATGATTGAATTTAATGATTTCATAAAAGAAGTAAATAAAAAATTTCAAGATGAGCTATGGGCTGATTTTGAATCCAAATTTTTTGGAGATGATTTATTTATTAAAGTAGGAATAGATTTTTCTTATGGCCATCAGTTTGAACTGTATATTCAAAATGCACGCATGAATAAATCGATTGAGGAATGGACGGTAGATTTGAAGAGAAATCAAATCATATATCTGAAAGATAGGGAAATTTATTTTATAACGGATGTCGATGAAAAAATAATGGTAAAAGGGGAAAGGTTTTTTGTTAATGTTTTGACGACTATTTACCATTTGAATCCTTCTGATAGTTTGACAAATTACATAATCAACCCAGAACTGATGGATTTTCCTACTGTTTCAAATGTTACGGTAAGTAACCATTTTGAAGAGTTGCGATTGTAATAAGTGCCAGCCATGACTGACATGAAATTGAATTCGTCTCTAGGGGAAGGGATATTAAATTCAGAAAACAGCAAAAGGTCGTCTGAAAACAGTTTGGCAGTATCTGCATTTCTGTTTTCAGACGACCTTTCGAGCTTTAAAGCGTTAACCGTTTACAGCGGCCATTTCAGCGCGGGATTGCTTTCGATGACGGCTTTAAACTGATTTTGAATCCGCTCGATGGCTTCGTCGGAATCTGCCTCGAAGCGCAACACCAAAATCGGCGTGGTATTGGAAGCGCGCATCAGGCCGAAGCCGTCGGGGAATTCCACGCGCAGACCGTCGATGGTGATGATTTCGGTCGCGCCTTCGAATTTGGCTTTGGCGGCAAGTTCGTCGATAACCTGATGGCCGTTGCTGCCTTCGGGCAGGTCGATGTTGAGTTCGGGCGTGGAAATGCTTTGCGGTAGGCTGTTCAACACTTCGGACGGATTGTCGAAGGCAGACAGGATTTCCAAGAGGCGCGCGCCGGCGTACATGCCGTCGTCGAAGCCGAACCAGCGTTCTTTGAAGAAGATGTGTCCGCTCATTTCGCCGGCAACCAGCGCGCCGGTTTTTTTCATGGTGGACTTGATGAAGCTGTGGCCGGTTTTCTCCATGACGGCTTCGCCGCCGTGTTCTTTAATCCACGGTGCGAGCAGGCGGGTGGATTTGACGTCGAAGATGACTTTCGCGCCGGGGTTGCGGCTCAAAACGTCTTGGGCGAACAGCATGAGCTGGCGGTCGGGATAGATGATGTTGCCGTCTTTGGTGACGACGCCCAAGCGGTCGGCATCGCCGTCAAAAGCCAAGCCGATTTCGGCATCGCTGTTTTTCAGTGCGGCAATCAAATCTTGCAGGTTTTTCGGTTTGGAAGGGTCGGGATGGTGGTTGGGGAAATTGCCGTCCACTTCGCAGAAAAGTTCGGTCACTTCGTTGCCCAAACCTCTGTAGAGTTTGCCTGCGAATGCGCCGCCTACGCCGTTGCCCGCGTCGATGGCGATTTTCATGGGGCGTTTGAGTTTGACGTGGCCGACGATGTGGTTGTGGTATTCGCCGGAGATGTCTTTTTCGGTTACGCTGCCTTTTTTGTCGGAAGCGGTCAGTTTGTCGGCTTCGATCAGGGCGAGCAGTCCTTGGATGGCTTCGCCTGCGAGGGTGTCGCCGCCGAGCATCATTTTGAAGCCGTTGTAATCGGGGGGGTTGTGGCTGCCGGTAATCATCACGCCGCTGCCGCCGCATTCGTTGATGGCGGCGAAATAAAGCATGGGGGTGGCGACCATGCCGACATTGAGGACGTCGATGCCGCTGTCGGTAAAGCCGCGCTGGATGTGTTCCATCAGTTCGGGACCGCTCAAGCGTCCGTCGCGTCCGAGTGCGATGCGGGTAATGCCTTTTTCGGCGGCTCGGGTGGCGATGGCTTTGCCGATGAGGTAGGCGGCTTCGTTGGTCAGGGTTTTGCCGACAATGCCTCGGATGTCGTAGGCTTTGAAGATGTCGCGGGCAATGTTTGCCATGATGGTTTCCTTTGTGATTGTGAATGGAAAACGGGCTTATTCTAACATAGGCAAAGGTCGTCTGAAGGCTTTCAGACGACCTTTGGGGGTTATATCAAATAACCATTTACTGCGGTTTCAATCAATTGCCGAATGTGTTGCATTGATTGATGTCGCCGCTGTCCAAACCGCGTTTGAGCCATGCCATGCGCTGTTCGGACGAGCCGTGTGTAAAGCTGTCGGGAACGACGTAGCCCTGCCCGTCTTTCTGCAGGCGGTCGTCGCCGACGGATTCGGCAGCCAGCATGGCTTTGGGGATGTCTTCGGGTTTGAAGATATTATTGTTGACGGCGTAATGCCCCCAAATGCCCGCGTAGCAGTCTGCCTGCAATTCGAGTTTGACGGAAAGGGCATTGGCTTCTTTTTTGCCGACCTGCTGCTGCATTCTGTGGACTTTGGGCAGGATACCGAGCAGGTTTTGGACGTGGTGCCCGACTTCGTGTGCGATAACGTAGGCAAACGCGGCATCGCTGGCGGAATTGAGTTTGGTCTGCATATCCCTATAAAAATCTAAGTCGAGATAGACTTTTTTGTCGCCCGGGCAGTAAAACGGCCCCATTGCCGATTGGCCCATGCCGCAGGCGGTGGATGTACCTCCGTTGTATAACACCAGCGTGGTCGGGGTGTAGGTCCGTCCGATTTGTTTGAAATAGCTGCCCCAAGCTTTTTCCGTATCGGCGAGGACGACGCGGGCGAGTTCGTTCAGCTCGGCTTCTTCCTGAGGTTTGAGTTGGGAGGTTTGGGTTGAACCCGTACCCATGGAAGGCGTGCCGACCAAGCCGCTCAAATCGACGCCGTAATAAGCGCCGATCAAAACGACGATGATGCCGAGGATGCCGGGCGTTCTACCGCCGCCGCCGCCGCCGTTGCCGCGTCGGTCTTCTACGTTTTGACTCTGTTCGCGTCCTTTCCAATCCATCTTGTGTGTTCCTTGTTGTGAAGTGATATGGGGCGGATTATACCGTGAAGCGGTAGAGTGATGTCCGCCTATATGAGAAAAGGTCGTCTGAAAACACCAAACGGAGTTTTTTCAGACAACCTTTTTGCCATGTCAAAACCGGATTATTCCGCCTTCAAACCTGCCACACACTGCCTGTCGCGATCTTCAAACGCTTGCGCGCCGCCGAGCAGGTCGAGCTGCTCTTGCGAGCTGAGTTTGCCCAATGAACGGATTTGCTCTTCGGAAAGTTTGTCCAAAGGCTTGTCCCACATACAGGTGCAGTAATCGGCGGCGAGTTTGCTGTTGTTTGAATCCAAGCCTCTTGCTTTCAAATCGTTTTGCCATTTTTCGGCAAAGGGGATGTTTTTCACGCAAGATTCAAAGATGTTCTGCTTAGCCTGCGGTTTGGACATGGCGCATTGCGAGAGCAGGGCAGTCGCGGCGAGCAGTGCCAAAATGACCCACGCCCAAATGCGGATGGTGCGGATTTTGGCTTTCGCTTTTTTACGCGCCGCGGCTTGCTCTTCAGCGGACATTTCGTTTTTCGGCTCAGTCATGCAGGCTTTCCATACGGATCATGGTGATCGGTTTTTCCACGCAGTTTAATGCTTCAATGGCGGCAATCGCGCGTTTGATGTGTTTCTCGACTGTGCTGTGGGTCAGAATCACGATTTCGGCGGTGGTTTGGTCGATTACACCTTTTTGGATTAAGGCCTCGATGGACACGTTTTCTTTTGCCAAAAGCGCGGCGATTTGTCCCAGCGTACCCGGTTCGTCTTTGGCTTGGACGCGCAGGTAGTAGCTGCTGGTGATTTCGTCCATAGGCAGGATGGTTTGCGCTTGGACTTGCGCGGGTTGGAACGCCAGATGCGGTACGCGGTGGTCGGTATTCGCTTCAATCAGGCGGGCGATGTCGATGATGTCGGCAACCACGGCGGAAGCAGTCGGCAATGCGCCTGCGCCCGCGCCGTAATATAAGGTTTCGCCAACCATATCGGCATTGACGCGCACGGCATTCATCACGCCGTTGACGTTTGCCAAGAGACGGCTTTCGGGAATCAGGGTCGGGTGGACGCGCAATTCGATGCCTTTGTCGGTTTTGCGGGTGATGCCCAGAAGTTTGATGCGGTAGCCGAGTTCTTCGGCGTATTTGATGTCGCGGCTGTCGAGTTTGCTGATGCCTTCGAGGTAGCAGGCGGGGAAGTTCATCGGCGTACCGAATGCCAGCGCGCTCATGATGGTGATTTTATGGCCTGCATCGTTGCCTTCGATGTCGAAGGTCGGGTCGGCTTCGGCATAGCCCAATGCTTGTGCTTCTTTCAATACGTCGGCAAAAGCGCTGCCTTTTTCGCGCATTTCGGAGAGGATGAAGTTGCTGGTGCCGTTGATGATGCCGGCGATGCTGCGGATGCGGTTGGCGGCGAGGCCTTCGCGCAGGGCTTTGATAATCGGGATGCCACCCGCCACAGCCGCTTCAAATTGCACCATGACATTTTTTTCTTCCGCCAGCGGGAAGATTTCGTTGCCGTATTCGGCGAGCAGTTTTTTGTTGGCGGTAACGATGTGTTTGCCGTTTTCAATGGCTTTCAATACCGCATCTTTGGCGATGCCGGTACCGCCGAACAATTCGACGACGACATCGACGTCTTCACGCGCGACCAGTTCGAACGGGTCTTTGACGAAGGCTGCGGACGGGCAGATTTGGCGGGCTTTTTCTTCGCTCAAGTCGCATACGGCACTGATGCGCACTTCGCGTCCCAAACGGCGGCTGATTTCCGCCGCATTGTCCTGCAACACGGCAGCCGTACCGCCGCCGACCGTACCTAAACCTAAAAGACCGATGTTTACTGGCTTCATTGTGCCTCCTTGTGAGCCGATTCTCTTAAATCAAAAAGTAAAAACAGAAATTCAGAAAGCCCGAAACGTGACGCCGCCGCAGGGGATTGATATAGTGGATTAAATTTAAATCAGGACAAGGCGACGAAGCCGAAGACAGTACAGATAGTACGGCAAGGCGAGGCAACGCCGTACTGGTTTAAAGTTTAATCCACTATAATGCTGATTTTGCAAGGGCGGAAGACGCAGGCTAAAGTCGCCCATCCTACCTGAAATTGCCTGATTTTGCACCTTTTTTACGGAACGCGGCGAAAGGGCGGCAAGCCTGTTTGCAATAGATGGATGAAGCCGAGAAGGAAACGGAAGAAAAATGCTGATAGAAGAAAACAAAACCGATGAAACCCTAAGCCTGACCGCTTATCGGGCGGGCGCAATCGAGGCAGGCGGCAAAACCTACACCGCGCCCATCATCTGGCGCAACGGTAAAATCGAAGCAATGAACGTGCAAACGCCGTCCGAACTGACCGCCGCCGACCTGTTTCAGACGACCTCCGAGTCGGACGGCTTGCCCGAAGTCATCATTATCGGCACAGGGGAGAAGCAGCAGTTCCTCCATCCGAAAATCGCCGCCGAACTTGCCGCACACGGCATCGGGTTGGAATGTATGAACACAGCCTCCGCCTGCCGAACGCTGGTGTTGCTGCAAGGTGAAGGACGCAGCGTTTGGGCTTGGCTGTGGGTGTGAGCGGGCATAAGGCGCATATAAAACAGGTCGTCTGAAATTTTTCAGACGACCTGATTTGAGCATATTGCCCTTAATTATGTATCACTTGGCAAATAGATAAAAACCTTCTATCCTCGTCAATATTTTTCGTCAACCTAAAAAAGGAAACTCTTATGGCTCAAATTACCTTCCACGACAACCCTGTCCACACTTCCGGCGACCTGCCAGCCGTCGGTCAAACCGCGCCTGCATTCAGCCTGACCGCTGGCGATCTATCCGACAAAACTTTGGCGGATTTTGCGGGCAAACGCAAAGTGTTGAACATTTTCCCAAGCGTCGATACCGGCGTATGCGCCCAATCCGTACGTACGTTTAACCAACGCGCGTCTTCTTTGGATAACGCGGTCGTTCTGTGCATTTCAGCCGACCTGCCGTTTGCCCAAGCACGTTTCTGCGGCGCGGAAGGTTTGGACAATGTTATCAACCTGTCTACGTTCCGCAGCAGCTTTGCCGCCGATTACGGCGTCGCCCTGACCGATAGCCCGTTGCGCGGACTGACTGCGCGTGCCGTTGTGGTTTTGGACGAAAACGACAAAGTCCTGCACAGCGAACTGGTTGCCGAAATCGCCAACGAGCCTGATTACGACGCGGCTTTGGCTGTTTTGTAAAACAAGGGTTTTAAAGTTGAAAAAGGTCGTTTGAAAAGTTTCAGACGACCTTTTTTATCTGTTTGAGACCTTTGCAAAATTCCCCAAAATCCCCTAAATTCCCATCCAAGACATTTAGGGGATTTTGGGGAATTTTGCAAAGGTCTCAATCCTATTCTCTTCCTTCTTATCTTAACAAAGTTTCTAATATTGGAATAACAACGATAAATAGAACCGTACTTAGAGTCACCACATTCGTCGAAAATTCCACATCTCCTTTTCCTTGATTAGCAAGGATTGGGAGAACCGCTAGAGCTGGTGTAGCGGACTGAATCATAAAGGTCTTCAATTCTACTGTCGCCATATTTGGGGCAAAAAATTTCAATACAAGAAGCATGGTCAGAGGAGCTAGGATAAAGCGTCCAACCAAAGTGACAATTGTATCTTTATCAAAAGTAATCGTATTCAAGCCAGCCTTAGCAAGAACAATACCGATATAGACAAGAGATAGTGGCGTTGTTAAACTACCAATATAAGTCAAGGTGCTTTCTGCAAAACTTGGAACAGGAAGACGGAGCACTAAAAATACGAGGGCTACGAGAAATCCCAATAAAGGGGCTGGGAAGAGCTTCTTCCAATTGAATTTTTGAGCTTGTTTTGAAGCCCCTTCTTTGCTATCCGAGGTCATTAGGTAGACACCTAATGTCCAAGTAGATACCGTATTTGTAATATAATACACCAAGAAGTAGGGAAGGGCTTGATCTCCAAACAGAGCTATGTTTAAAGGCAAACCAATAAAAATGGTATTGGCATTCACGAAGGTATTAATCATGGTTCCTCGACGGCCCGGGCGCACTCTAAAAAGTTTCACTGCTATAAAGGCCATTAGGTAACCGAGAACGAAGGCGATAAACGTATACAATAAGCCGCCAGACAAGCTAATCAATTTATCTAACGTTAAATATTTAAGAACAGAGGTAAAAATTGCCACTGGCATGGCCACATTCATAATGAGTTTTGATAAATCATTTCCAAAACTCTCTTGAAACCAACCACGGACTTGTAAGAAGTAACCTAAAATGATAATGACAATAATAGGTACAATACTCTGAATTGAAGTTAAAAAGATTTCCATAGTCTCCCTTTTTATATGTCATAGCGTATAGTTTAGGGCGTACGAAGCATCCAGTCGCACTCGTACACCCCATTTCCATTTACTTATTTATAGGTTGGATACCATTTCAAATCACGAACTGCTTTAGCCATATCAGTTTCTTTAGCACGGGCAAGACCTTGTTCTTGCGCTTTTTTAGCGACTGCTTCTGCTACCTTAATAGAAACATCTGCTACATACTTGAATGGTGGCAAGACAGGAGCTCCTGGTTGGCCTGGATTGACAATACCACTCAATGAATGAGCCGCTGCTCCAATCATTTCATCTGTCAAAAGACTTGCTTCAGAAGCCAGCATACCTAAACCAAGACCTGGGTAAATCAAGGCATTATTGGCTTGACCAATCACATAGTCTACACCTTTATAAGAAACCGTATCAGCAGGAATTCCTGTTGCGACAAAAGCCTTGCCATCTGACCATTCGATCAAATCTTTAGCACTAGCTTCGGCTAGCTCGGTTGGATTTGATAATGGGAAGATCATTGGACGTTCAGTATTTTCGCACATAGCTTCTACAATTTCTTTAGTGAAGGTATTAGGTTGAGTTGAAGTTCCTACAAGAATGGTTGGTTTCACAGTCTTCACTACTTCAAGTAGGTCAGTCAACTTGTCTGCGTTGCTAAAATCAGCACGTTTCTTAGCAAATGGTTTTTGCTCTGGTGTCAAGTCATCCATATCATCAAAGAGAAGACCTTGTTTATCAACCATAAAGAAACGTTTATAGGCTTCTTCTTCGGAAAGACCTTTACTCACCATTTCACGGAGAACACGAGAGGCAATTCCTGCACCCGCAGTACCACCACCATAGCAGAGATAAACTTGATCGGTTAATTTTTCACCACTAATATCCAGCGAACCAAAGATTCCACCTAAGGTAACGATTCCTGTACCTTGAATATCATCATTAAAGGTCGGAATTTGTTTCCGGTATTTTTCAAGAATATTGGCAGCATTCAAGCGACCAAAGTCTTCCCAGTGAAGGTAGAGTTTAGGAAAGAGTCGTTCTGCTGTTTGAACAAATTGGTCAATGAAGTCGTAGTAACGATCCCCTCGGACCCGTTCGTGACGATTTCCTAAGTAATTAGGATTGTTACGAAGTTCTTCACGGTTAGTTCCTGCATCAATGACTAAAGGAAGAACCATAGAAGGATCGATTCCTGCAGCACCCGTATAGACCATCAATTTCCCAACAGAAATATCGACACCATTTGTCCCCCAGTCTCCAATACCAAGAATACCTTCTGCATCTGTCACTACAATGAGTCGAATCTCACGGTCCCCAGCAGCATTTTTCAAAGTGGCTTCAATATTTTCAGGATGATTAATATCAAGATATCCCGCATATTGTGGATCTACAAAAAGGTCACTATAGCCTTCAATGGTATCTGCAATGGTTGGGTCATACACAATTGGATTAAATTCTTCCAAATGTTGAGAAAAGAGGTAATAGAAAAGAGTCCGGTTTGTGTTAAAGATTTCCATTAAGAACAAACGTTTTTCCAGATCATTGACCTTTGTTTGCATTTGTGCATAGGTTTGTGCTGCTTGTTCCTCAATCGTTTGAACATAAGGTGGCAGTAAACCAATAAGGCCTAGTTCCTTTCGCTCCTCTAAGGTAAAGGCAGTTCCCTTATTAAGGAAAGGATTGTTTAAAATATCATGTGCAGTCATAGTGCAACCTCCTTTTTTATTTATATTATACCACTTAAAACGAATTGAGACCTTTGCAAAATTCCTCAAAATCCCCTAAATTCCCATCAAGACATT
>NZ_KV812076.1:47457-61809 GCF_001813335.1 Neisseria sp. HMSC055H02
GGGATTTTGGGGAATTTTGCAAAGGTCTCTGTTTGCACTATTTCGCAGGCGGCTTCAATTCAAACACTTCGGGATGCGCCTTAAAATACTCTACGGCGATAAATCCGCCGCCGATGATGATTACCAGGAACACCGCCATGACAATCATGGCAAGGATGAATTTGTCCGAAGGATGGGCGTCGGGCTTGCGTTTATCCGCCATTATTGCATCTCCGAGAGCCAGTCGCGGGCGGTGAGAAACTCGTTCAGCCGCGCTTCGGGCGAACCTTCTTTGGGCGCGTATCGATACTCGAAGCGCACCAAAGGCGGCATGGACATCAAAATGCTTTCCGTACGTCCGCCGCTTTGCAGGCCGAACAGCGTGCCCCTGTCCCAAACCAAATTAAATTCCACATAACGCCCGCGCCGGTAAAGCTGGAAATCACGTTCGCGTTCGCCGTATGGCGTGTTTTTGCGTTTCGCCACAATCGGCAGATACGCCTCGATATAGCCTTCGCCGACCGCTTTGATGAAATTCAGGCAGGTGTCGAAATCCCAGCGGCTCAAATCATCGAAAAACAAACCGCCCACGCCGCGCGTTTCGCCGCGGTGTTTCAGGTAAAAATACTCGTCGCACCATTTTTTGAACTCGGGATAAACCGCTTCCCCAAACGGCGCACACACGTCCCGCGCCACCGTGTGCCAATGCAAAATGTCTTCTTCAAACGGGTAAAACGGCGTCAAATCAAAGCCGCCGCCAAACCACCACACAGGCTCGCCGCCCTCCGGATACGCGATAAAAAAGCGCACGTTCGCATGGCTGGTCGGCACATACGGATTTTTCGGATGAATCACCAGCGACACGCCCATCGCCTCAAACGCCGCGCCCGCCAGTTCAGGACGGTGCGCCGTCGCCGAAGCGGGCATTTTGCTGCCTTTCACATGCGAAAAATTCACGCCCGCCTGCTCGAATACCGCGCCGTTTTTCAAGACGCGGGTTTCGCCTACGCCCAATTTGCCCGTCCATTCCTCATGCGCAAACACCGCCCCGCCGTCTTCTTGCTCAAGCGCGGTGCAGATTTGGTTTTGCAGGTTTTTCAATACGGTTAAAACGGCTTCGGTGTGCATGGGTATTCCTTGCTTTTATGATGAGACGGAGTTCGTCGGGTTGATGAGAGAATTAAATTCGGTATTGTAGTCTGAAATGAGAAATTAAGGTCGTCTGAAAACCCTTTTTCAAGATTTTCAGACGACCTTTCCGTGTGACAAGATATTTAAACGGGCAAGCCGGTTATGCGCCGTAAACGGGGTATTTGTCGCAAAGCGCGGTGATTTGCTTGCGGACGTTTGCCAGATTTGCTTCGTCTTCAGGATTTTCCAAAACGTCGGCAACGAGGTTGGCGAGGACTCGGGCGTCGGCTTCGTTGAAGCCGCGCGTGGTCATGGCGGCGGAGCCGATGCGGATGCCGGAGGTAACGAACGGTTTTTCCGGGTCATTCGGAATGGCGTTTTTGTTGACGGTAATGTTTGCTTTGCCCAATGCGGCTTCGGCGGCTTTGCCGGTGATTTTCATCGGTTGCAGGTCAACGAGGAAAACGTGGCTTTCGGTGCGGCCGGAAACGATGCGTAAGCCGCGTTTGACCAATTCTTCCGCCATCGCTGCGGCGTTGATTTTCACCTGTTTGGCGTATTCTTTGAACTCGGGTTGCAGGGCTTCTTTGAACGCAACAGCTTTGGCGGCGATGACGTGCATCAGCGGGCCGCCTTGCAGGCTTGGGAAGATGGAAGAGTTCAACGCTTTTTCATGCGTGTTGTCTCGGCACAAAATCACGCCGCCGCGCGGGCCGCGCAGGGTTTTGTGGGTGGTGGTGGTCACGAAGTCGCAGAATGGGACGGGGTTGGGGTATTCGCCGCCGGCAATCAGGCCTGCGTAGTGCGCCATATCGACGAAAAGGTAGGCACCGACTTTGTCGGCGATTTCACGGAATTTCGCCCAGTCGATTTGCAGGGCGTAGGCAGATGCGCCGGCAACGATCATTTTGGGTTTGTGTTCGAGCGCGAGACGTTCGACTTCGGCGTAATCGAGGACTTCGTTTTCATCCAAGCCGTAGGTAATGGCGTTGTAGAGTTTGCCGGAAATGTTGACGCTGGCACCGTGGGTCAGATGGCCGCCGTGGGCGAGGCTCATGCCGAGGATGGTGTCGCCGGGTTTGAGGACGGAGGCGTACACGGCTTGGTTGGCTTGGGAGCCGGAATGGGGTTGGACGTTGGCGTATTCCGCACCGAAGAGTTCTTTGACGCGGTCGATTGCCAGCTGTTCGACGATATCGACGTATTCACAGCCGCCGTAGTAGCGTTTGCCGGGGTAGCCTTCGGCGTATTTGTTGGTCAATTGCGAACCTTGTGCCTCCATCACGGCGCAACTGACGTAGTTTTCGGAAGCAATCAGTTCGACGTGGTCTTGCTGGCGTTGGTCTTCTTGGGCGATGGCGGCTGCCAGCTCCGGATCATATTGGGCTAGGTTGACGCTTTTTGAAAACATCTTCTCGACTCCTTTGTCGGTTGGGAAACGGGGATTGATAAGTGTTGAACAATGTACCAAATCGGTTTGGATTGTCAACGATTTTATCTTTCAGACGACCCCTTTGCTGCTTGGAGGGTCGTCTGAAAAGTTTTATTTGAACAGATTGTCTTGTTTCAAATGAAAGTCGATTTTTTCGAGCAGGGCTTCGAGGTCGGTCTCGGCTTGGGCGGCGGCTAGGTTTTTGCCCAACTCTTCCAAAGCCAGCGCATCGAGCCTGCGGCGTTCGAGTTTGCGTGCTTCTTCGTTGAAGATTTTGATGTTGTCGGGCAGGATGAGCGGCGGCACGCTGCCGTCGGTTGTATAAAACGCTTCGTCCGCAAACACGAACCCCTCCGGCAATGCGGGTGCGTTGTCGTAGTCGGCATCGTTGACCGGCATCCACTCGGAATGCTGTTCCAACAGGACGAATTGCCCGTTCATACCGTAAATATGGGCAAAACGGGAGAGCTTGGGGCGTTTGGTGTTCATGCAAAGATTGTATGCCGATGATGCGGGAGCGTCTAGAGTGGAAATTTGCGTCGTCGCAGTAAGAAGGTCGTCTGAAAGTAGTATAATTACAAAATCGATAAATTTTTGAAGACAAATATAAAAAGGGAAACCCCAATGTCGGCAAACACAAACAAACAATGGCTAAGCGTCATCGCCCTGGCGGTCGGCGCATTCATTTTCAACACCACCGAATATATCCCGATTGCCCTATTGAGCGACATCGGCGCAACCTTCAATATGCCGCCGACCGAAGTCGGCATCATGATTACCGTGTATGCCTGGATTGTCGCGCTGCTGTCACTGCCGCTGATGCTGGTAACGAAAAACATCGAACGCCGAAAGCTGCTGCTCATCCTCTTCGCGTTCTTTACCCTCAGCCACATCGTTTCCTATTTCGCCCGAAGTTTCGAAATCCTGCTCGTCAGCCGTATCGGCATCGCCCTGACGCACGCCGTGTTTTGGTCGATTACCGCCTCGCTGGCGGTACGTGTCGCGCCGCAGGGTAAAGGCAATCAGGCTTTGGGGCTACTCAGTACGGGGACGGTCATGGCGATGGTAGCAGGCATCCCGCTAGGGCGCGTTATCGGGCAACATTCGAGCTGGCAATTCAGCTTTTTGCTTATCGGACTCTGCGCGGCGGCGGTCATGGGCATATTGGCGAAAAACCTGCCGCTGCTGCCCAGCGTGAACACAGGTTCGCTCAAAAGCCTGCCCGGATTGCTCAAGCGTAAAAACCTCATGCTGCTCTACGCACTGACCGTCCTGCTGATTACCGCACACTTTACGGCATACAGCTATATCGAACCCTTCGTCCTGCAAGCCGGCGGCTTCGTACCCGAACAAGTGACCATCGTCTTGAGTCTGTACGGGCTGGCGGGATTTGCCGCGTCGTATTTGTTCGGCAAATGGTTTGCCAAACACCCACGCGTATTCCTGCTGACCTCGGTATCCGTCATTTTGGCTTCGACGCTCTGCCTGCTTCCCCTTGCCGCTTACCCGATAGCCGTTTACGCACTGGTGTTTGTCTGGGGCATCGCCATCGTCGTCTTGAGCCTCGGCATGGTCTCCAAAGTATTGGACTTTGCCTCGGATGCAACGGATGTAGCCAACTCGATTTACTCCGGCCTCTACAACGTCGGTATCGGCGGCGGCGCGCTTTTGGGACATTACGTTACCGTATGGGCAGGCATGTCCAACATCGGCTTTGCCGCCGCAATCTTGGCGGCGGCAGGATTGGTCGTGTGTCGGATGTTGGTTGGGATGCGGAAATAAGGGGGCTGTATAAAAAGGTCGTCTGAAAAAGTTGTTTTGTTTAAATACATCGAGTCGTTACCCGTCTGCTCCGTCCGCATAAGCGTGAGCATGAATTTCTAAGTTTGGAATAAAACAAACCGGATTCCTTTGATGGAAATCCGGTTTTTCTTTTCGATGATTGGATTTTCAGACGACCTTTGGGGTTGTCTGAAACTTTATCCATACCCTTTACTTCTGCTTATCCAACGCCTCTTCATCCAGCGATTTCAACCATTCCAGCTTTTCGCCGATTTTGATTTCCAGTCCGCGCGGGACGGGTTGGTAGAAGTCCGGTTCGTCCAAGCCGTCGGGCATATAGCTTTCGCCGGCGGCGTAGGCGTTTGGTTCGTCGTGGGCGTAACGGTATTCGCGTCCGTAACCCAATTCCTTCATCAATTTGGTCGGGGCGTTGCGCAGGTGGACGGGTACTTCGTCGCTGGCGTTTTCTTTGACGAAGCGGCGCATTTGGTTGTATGCCTTGTAGCCCGCGTTGGATTTGGCGGCGGCGGCAAGGTACAACACGGCTTGCGCCAGCGCGAGTTCGCCTTCGGGCGAGCCTAAGCGTTCGAAGGTGGCGGCGGCATCGTTGGCGATTTGGAAGGCGCGCGGGTCGGCAAGCCCGATGTCCTCCCACGCCATGCGCACGATGCGGCGGGCGAGGTAGCGCGGGTCGGTACCGCCGTCGAGCATTCGGCAGAACCAATACAGCGCGGCATTGGGATGCGAACCGCGCACGGATTTGTGCAGGGCGGAGATTTGGTTGTAGAAACTCTCGCCGCCTTTGTCGAAACGGCGGATTTGTGCCCCGAGACTGTCGGCGAGAAATTCGGCGGTCAGGGTTTTCAGACGACGTGTGTCGGCGGCGCGTAAAAGTTGTTCCAATAAATTCAACAATCTGCGCGCATCGCCGTCGGCGGTATTGACGAGCAGCTCCTGCGCATCGGCTTCAATCGTGAAATCCCGGTATTCGGGTAAAGCCAATACTTTGGCAATCAGTTTCTTGAGGTCGTCTGAAGACAAGGATTGCAAAACATACACCTGCGCGCGGCTCAACAGCGCGGGATTGACTTCAAACGACGGATTTTCCGTAGTCGCGCCGATAAAGGTCAGCAATCCGCTTTCGACATGGGGCAAAAACGCGTCCTGCTGCGCCTTGTTGAAACGGTGGACTTCATCGACAAACAAAATCGTCGCGCGTCCCTGCTGCAAGGCGATTTCGGCCTTGTCGATCGCCTCGCGTATGTCTTTCACGCCGGAGAACACGGCGGAAACAGGCAGAAACTGGGCATTGAAACTCTGCGCCAAAATCCGCGCCAACGTCGTCTTGCCCACGCCCGGCGGCCCCCACAGCAACATAGAATGCGGCTTCCCGCCTTCCACCGCCACACGCAGCGGCTTGCCTTCGCCGATTAAATGCTGCTGCCCGATAACATCATCGAGCGTATGCGGGCGCAGGCGTTCGGCAAGCGGCGCATTGGGTTGGCGGGTGAAAAGGTCGGACATGGCGGTTTCCGTGAAAAGGGTTTTCAGACGACGTGGATTATAACAGGTCGTCTGAAAACGGACGGATGACAAAGGGAACAATAAAGACAGGATACATCACAACCGTCATTCCCGCTCAGGCGGGAATCCGATTGTGAATTTCAGTTGATTGATTTTTATGGCTTTACTTATCCTTAAAGATGGATTCCCGCCTGCGCGGGAATGACGGCATGGATTTGCCATAACTTACTGGCAGATTTTTTTGTCCGTGTATCCTATATCAGGATGACCATCCTTGTTTTTTGGCGAATCATGATTACAGCTGCCGTAATTAATTTGGATTGACATATTTTTTGCATTGGATTGTATCGGCAGGACAGGTTGGACATTGAAATTATTTAATCCGGCATTGGATTGGGCATTGAGGTCATTTTTGAATCTAACGTCAGTGTTAATATCAATTGCAGGATCGTCATGACCGATATTGTCAGGATTACTGTCGTCAATGCCATCAGTATTGGTACTGATATAACTTTCCGGCATGATTTGCAGGGCTTTTCCGCTGATAACGATACATTCTTTAGCTAATTTGTCAGCTGCTTCTCGTTCTTTAGTGCCCTTAGCTTTAGTGAAGTCGGCTTTGGTGTTATCAGTAGTTGCTGGGCAGAAAAACTTAGTATCGCCTAAATTCCACGCCATATAGCCGTATAGGGCGTTGTTGCGTTGTTCGGGAATCGAAGAACATTCAATGTTTTTTTCTGTTTTTTCTTCTTCTGAAAGAATAGAACATTTGAAATTTTGTTTTAACTTGATCAAGTCATTTTTATCAATACCGTTGACCTCCTGAGAACCGTTGTTTTGTTGGAAGTTATTATGCAATAAGTACCATGAAGAGTTTTCAGGAATTTCAATGATATGAGTAAAGTTTAAGATTCTTGTTTTATCGCCCATACCTAATATCATTAGGTACATTATCATGATTAATATTATGAGTAACCTAGTAAAGGAAATAAAAGATTCTTTGTCGTTTAAGTTGAGGAAGTTAAGCAAATTGTTACGATAATAATATATTAATATCAGTAAGAATATGAATAATATGATTATGAACGAAATGAAATATATGCCTTCATCATTTATTTTTGGGAGTAAATATCCTAAAAGAACCGTAAGAGATTGAAAAATTGCCCATAAAAATATTAAGGAAAGACATATATTATATAATCCAGTAAAAATTTTTGTAGAGTGATTTGACTTGGTGGATTTTGACTTGGTGGATTTTGAGCTTCGATAGTCCTGTATAGCAGAAAATGATTCTGGTAACAATAAGTGCACTAAAAGATAGTATAAAAAAAATATAATAATAGAAATAATTATAAAAATTGTAATTGCAGCAATTAGGTTAGACGGATTGCTTATTACATCAGGAAGAATACTTAATTGATTAATCTTTAAGAGATAGACATATATAACAACTCCACCAAAGAGTATTCCTAATACTGTCCATATTCCGATGAGTTTGCTGATGGTTTCCAAATAATCAGACAGTTTTCTTTGCTCTTTTGGTTGCTCAACCGTATCAGTTTGTTTCATTTCTTCCTGTTTTGCAGCATCATTATTTTCTGTGGCATTTTCTTCTGATTCAGGCTGTTTATTTGCAGCGGTATGCTCTGGATGCTTTTGAATACCCTCGTCAGTCATTTTCTCTTGATCGTCTTTAGGGTTTTGCGTGTTTTCGTTTGATTCAGCCATTGATAAATCCTCTATTTTCCCAAAAAAAAACGGATTATACCCCGACTTTCCCCAATCCCCCATCTCACACCGCTTACGGTATAATACGCGTTTGTTTAAAGACTTTGCGGGGCGTTTCAGACGACCTTGCGGCAAGGGATGGCTATGAATATGAAAAAGATTGTTGCCGTTGTTTCTGTGGCGGCGTTGTTGGGCGGTTGCGCTTATGATTCCGACTCGGCGTTCGGCGGTTTGGGCGGCGGTACGGGTATCGGCGGCAGTGTGGTGAAAATGGCGGTCGATCATCAATGCCGTTCGGAGTTGAACAAACGCAATGAGTGGCGTTTGGTCGCGCTGACGATGAGCGCGGACAAGCAGCGCGAGTGGGAAGACAAAATCTGCGGTTGCGCGAGCGAGGAGGCGCCGAATCAGGTGTCCGCGCAAGAGTTGATGGATGTTTTGAATCCTTCTTCGCGCGATCGGGCGATTGCGTCGGTAACGGTGAAAACCGTCAATGCTTGTTTCAAGCGTTTGTATAGATAATGTTTTCAGACGACCTTTTTGTATAGGGTCGTCTGAAAGTTTATAGTGGATTAAGGTCGGGATAGGGCGGCTTGCGGGATGGTTCGCAGGCGGTCTTCCTGTTTGGATCGGCAATATTTTGTTTTTATAGAGAAGAAATCATGAAATATATCAGTACGCGCGGCGAGACGGCGCATAAACCGTTTAGCGAGGTTTTGTTGATGGGGCTGGCGCCCGACGGCGGTTTGATGCTGCCGGAGCGTTATCCGCAGGTCAGTCGCGAGACTTTGGACAAGTGGCGCGGTTTGAGCTATCCGGAGCTGGCGTTTGAGGTGATGAGCCTGTTTGTTACGGATATTCCGGCGGACGATTTACGCGATATTCTGAACCGTACTTATACGGAAGCGGCGTTCGGCTCTAAGGAAATCACGCCTGTGCGTACTTTGTCGGACGGCATCAAAATCCAAGCCTTGTCCAACGGCCCGACGCTGGCGTTTAAGGATATGGCGATGCAGTTTTTGGGCAATGCGTTTGAATATGTGTTGAACAAAAAGGGCAGGGAACTCAATATCTTGGGCGCGACCAGCGGCGATACGGGTTCGGCTGCGGAATATGCCTTGCGCGGTAAAAAGGGCGTAAACGTATTTATGCTGTCGCCCGACGGCAAAATGAGCGCGTTCCAACGCGCGCAGATGTACAGCCTGCAAGACGAGAATATCCACAATATCGCCGTGAAGGGGATGTTTGACGACTGTCAGGACATT
Source organism: Neisseria sp. HMSC055H02 (assembly GCF_001813335.1). Classification (NCBI taxonomy): domain Bacteria; kingdom Pseudomonadati; phylum Pseudomonadota; class Betaproteobacteria; order Neisseriales; family Neisseriaceae; genus Neisseria; species Neisseria sp. HMSC055H02. Next base: position 56,299 of record NZ_KV812076.1, read on the forward strand.
GTGAAGGCGGTGCAAAACGATGCCGCGTTCAAGGAAAAATACCATATCGGTACGGTCAATTCGATCAACTGGGGACGCATCGTTGCGCAAGTGGTTTATTACTTTGCAGGCTATTTCAAGGCGACGCAAAGCAATGACGAGCAGGTCAGCTTCTGCGTGCCGAGCGGCAACTTCGGTAACGTTTGCGCGGGACATATCGCCAAACAGATGGGCTTGCCTATCCGCCGCCTGATTGTCGCGACCAATGAAAACGACGTGTTGGACGAGTTTTTCAAAACCGGCGCATACCGCCCGCGCAACAGCGAGCATACTTATGTTACCTCCAGCCCGTCTATGGACATTTCCAAAGCGTCCAACTTCGAGCGTTTCGTGTTCGACCTGATGGATCGCGATCCTCAGGAAATCAATACGCTGTGGGCGGAAGTGGCGGCGGGCAAAGGCTTTGATTTGCAGTTTGCCTTGGAAAAAGTCGGCGGCAAATACGGCTTTACCTCCGGCAAATCTACCCACGCCGACCGCCTCGCCACCATCAAACAGGTTTACGAGCAAGACAAAGAACTCATCGATCCGCACACTGCCGATGGCGTAAAAGTCGCCCGCGAAGTGCGCGAAGAAGGGGAGATGGTTGTTTGCTTGGAAACCGCGTTGGCAGCGAAATTCGATGCGACCATACATGAAGCCGTCGGCGATGTCGCCATTCCGCGCCCCGCCGCGTTGGAAGGTTTGGAAAAATTGCCGCAGCGCGTCCGAGTCGTGCCGAACAATGCAACCGCCGTCAAAGAAATCATCCGCGAAACCTTAGATAAGTAAGTCATTGTCCGAGAGGTCGTCTGAAACATGCTTTCGTGTTACAGACGACCTTTCATGTCTTGATAAAAAATGATCTGCCTTTATCTCTACACTGATTTCAAGATTCATAAAATCAAAGGCCGTCTGAAAACCAATCAAGGCTTTCAGACGACCTCACTTTATTTGAAACCAAACGCTTTCTCAAGCCTCCAGGTTTTTACGCCACAACACTAACAGCTTGCCGATATGCTGAACCAGTTGCGCATCGACGGCTTCGCACAACGCATTGCAAATTTCAACGCGTTCGGCGCGGTCGTCGCCGAGTACACGGACTTTGATTAACTCATGCGCTGTCAGAGCAGCATCGGTTTCTTTGATAACGGACTCGGTCAAACCTTGCTGTCCCACCATTACAACGGGATGAAGGTGATGGGCGCGGGCTTTCAATTCCAAAATTTCTTTAGTGCTTAATTTACTGTCAGTCATGTTCTAATGCTTGAAAAGAAAGAATAATACGGCATTGTACGCGATTTGGAGCAATCTCGGGAGAAAATAACGTACAATACGGCATTTCTCTATATCACTAAATAAATTATGGCAGTACGTTCAAAATCATCAAAAGCCTGGCTTCACGAACACGTCAACGATCATTACGTCCACATGGCACAAAAAGACGGCTATCGCGCCCGCGCCGCATATAAACTGCTGGAAATCAACGAAAAAGACAAATTAATCAAACCCGGCACGGTTTTGGCGGATTTAGGCAGCGCACCGGGAAGCTGGTCGCAAGTCGCGGCAAAACTGGTCGGCAATTCAGGGCGCGTGTTCGCATTGGATATCCTGCCCATGGATGAAATAGAAGGTGTTTCTTTTATTCAGGGCGACTTCAGGGAAAACGAAGTATTGGCGCAATTTGAAACCCTGCTGGACGACCGTCCGCTAGACCTTGTAATTTGCGATATGGCACCCAATATGTCGGGTAACGCCGTAACCGACCAAGCCCGCAGCTTTTATTTATGTGAACTGGCTTTGGACTTTGCCGTCAATCATTTGAAAACGGGCGGCAGCTTTTTGGTGAAAGTATTTCAGGGAGCGGGCTATCAGGAATATATGGCAGCCATGCGCGAAATCTTCGGAACGGTGCAGACGCGCAAGCCCGAAGCATCGCGCAATCGTTCCAGTGAGATTTATTTATTAGGAAAAAATAAACGCTGACAATACAGGCAGCGTGTTTTAAAATCTTTCTTTCGTTTATCTTTATATCATGGAGCCTGGCTAAGTGGGGAATACCTTTAAGTCAATTCTGCTCTGGGTTGCTTTGTGCGTCGGCCTGATGGCCGCATTCAACGCTCTGACCAGCAAGCAGGAAAACAAGCAGCAAATCGAATACTCTCAATTTATCCAACAGGTAAACAACGGTGAAGTAGCCAATGTCAATATCGAAGGCTCAGTCGTCAGCGGTTATCTGATTAAAGGCGAGCGTACCGATAAAACCTCTTTCTTCACCAATGCGCCTTTGGACGATAATTTGGTTAAAACGCTTTTGGACAATAAAGTCCGCGTCAACGTTATCCCCGAAGAAAAACCAAGTATGCTCGCCAGCCTGTTTTACAGCCTGTTGCCGGTATTGCTGCTGATTGGCGCATGGTTCTATTTTATGCGTATGCAGAGCGGTGGCGGCGGTAAGGGCGGCGCATTCTCTTTCGGTAAAAGCCGTGCCCGCCTTTTGGACAAAGACGCCAACAAAGTTACCTTTGCCGATGTTGCCGGTTGCGATGAGGCAAAAGAGGAAGTACAGGAAATCGTTGATTACCTGAAAGCTCCAAGCCGTTATCAAAGTTTGGGCGGGCGCGTACCGCGCGGTATCTTACTGGCGGGCAGTCCGGGGACAGGTAAAACTTTGCTGGCAAAAGCCATTGCAGGCGAAGCAGGCGTACCGTTCTTCAGTATCTCAGGTTCTGACTTTGTTGAAATGTTCGTAGGGGTCGGTGCAAGCCGCGTGCGCGATATGTTTGAACAAGCGAAGAAAAACGCCCCTTGTATCATTTTTATTGACGAAATCGACGCTGTGGGCCGTCAGCGCGGTGCCGGCTTGGGCGGCGGTAACGACGAACGCGAACAAACCTTGAATCAGCTTTTAGTAGAAATGGACGGTTTTGAAAGCAACCAGACCGTTATCGTTATTGCCGCAACCAACCGTCCGGACGTATTAGACCCCGCTTTGCAACGTCCCGGCCGTTTTGACCGGCAAGTGGTGGTTCCACTACCCGATATCCGCGGTCGCGAACAGATTTTGAAAGTACATGCAAAAAAAGTGCCTTTGGATTCATCTGTTGATTTGGGTTCTTTGGCTCGAGGTACCCCCGGTTTTTCCGGTGCGGATTTGGCCAACTTGGTTAATGAAGCCGCCCTGTTTGCAGGCCGTCGGAATAAAACCAAAGTCGACCAAAGCGATTTCGAAGATGCCAAAGACAAAATCTATATGGGTCCAGAACGCCGCAGCATGGTAATGCATGAAGACGAAAAACGTGCGACTGCCTACCATGAAGCAGGTCATGCGATTGTTGCCGAAAGCCTGCCGTTTACTGATCCCGTTCATAAAGTAACCATCATGCCGCGCGGCCGTGCGCTCGGTTTGACTTGGCAGCTTCCCGAACGCGACCGTATCAGCATGTATAAAGACCAAATGCTCAGTCAGCTTTCCATCTTGTTTGGCGGCCGTATTGCCGAAGACATCTTCGTCGGTCGAATTTCGACCGGTGCTGCCAACGATTTCGAACGTGCCACGCAAATGGCGCGGGAGATGGTAACCCGTTACGGCATGAGCGATAAAATGGGCGTCATGGTTTATTCGGAAAACGAAGACGAAGTATTTTTAGGACGCAGCGTTACCCGTTCTCAAAACATTTCCGAAAAAACGCAACAAGATATTGATGCTGAAGTACGTCGTATTTTGGACGAACAATATCAGGTAGCCTACAAAATCCTTGATGAAAACCGCGATAAAATGGAAACCATGTGTAAAGCTTTAATGGATTGGGAAACCATCGATCGTGATCAAGTGTTGGAAATTATGGCAGGCAAACAACCTAGCCCGCCAAAAGATTACAGTCACAATATTCGTCAGGATGAGCCGGAACAATCCGAATCTGCAACAGAGCCTGAACCTCTGGAAACTGTCGTTGAGGAATCTGCTCCGATCAGAAATTCCTAAGATTCTGGAAATAAATCATAAACATGGAAAACGGCAGCTTATTCAATCTGCCGTTTTTATTTTATTATGACTGTTGCAAAACAGGTAAGGCGAAGAAGTACAGCTTGTATAGTTTTACTGTTATAAGTAGAAGGAATGAAGGTCGTCAGAATTAGAAGGTTGTAATGTGATTGCTTTTTTTAAATCTCGTGATTAAAACAAAAAGGTCGTCTGAAAACTGGGATTAGGATTTTCAGACGACTTTTTCTTATGTTTAATTTTTAAAATGTCATATGAACATCGGGTTAGCAGCTTGTTTGGAATGAATCTAATCGAACTGTTTCTACTCCATACAATACAGAGATGTTTTACAACCCTTGGCGGTCGAGCCAGCGTTCGGCATCAAGCGCGGCTTGGCAGCCTGAAGCGGCACTGGTAATGGCTTGGCGGTAGGTGTGGTCTTTAACGTCGCCTGCCGCCCATACGCCTTCGATATTGGTCGCTCCGACGTTGTCGCCCGTACCGCCTTTGGTTTTCAGGTAGCCGGTTTCGTCCATATCGAGCTGGCCTTTAAAAATATCGGTGTTGGGTTTATGGCCGATAGCGATGAAAACGCCTTTGACGGCGATGTCTTCGGTAGTGCCGTCATTGTGTTTCAGACGAGCGCCGGTTACTCCGCCTTCGTCGCCCAAGACTTCATCCAGATTGCTGTTGAGTTTGAGGATGATTTTGCCTTCTTCAACGCGCTGCATGAGTTTGTCCACCATGATTTTTTCGGCGCGGAAGCTGTCGCGGCGGTGGATCAGGGTAACGGTGTTGGCGATGTTGGCGAGGTAAAGGGCTTCCTCTACGGCAGTATTGCCGCCTCCGACAACGGCTACGTCTTGCTGTTTATAGAAGAAACCGTCGCAGGTCGCGCAAGCGGATACGCCTTTGCCGGCAAAGGTTTCTTCGCTGGGCAGCCCCAGATATTTGGCGGATGCGCCGGTGGCGACGATCAGGGCGTCGCAGGTGTATTCGCCCATGTCGCCTTTTAGGGTGAAGGGGCGGTTTTGCAAATCGACGGTGTGGATTTGGTCAAAAATCATTTCGGTGCCGAAGCGTTCGGCATGGGCTTGGAAACGCGCCATCAGTTCGGGGCCTTGTACGCCTTCGGCATCGGCGGGCCAGTTGTCGACTTCGGTGGTGGTCATCAGTTGTCCGCCCTGTTCGACGCCGGTAATGATGACGGGCTTGAGGTTTGCGCGGGCGGCATAGACGGCGGCGGTGTAGCCGGCGGGGCCTGAACCGAGGATGATGAGTTTGTGATGGTTGCTCATGATGTTTTCCTTACTGAGAGATTGAGTGTGTTTCAGACAGGGTAGATTTTACTTGAAAATCTAAGCTGCGTCCGTTGGGATTATTGGGATATGCTGGCAGTATTGAAATTGATAAGGGTCGATTGTGAATGGTAAATCAGTTATCGGGAAAGTGTATTCAAGAAAGGTCGTCTGAACATTTGAACTGGCCCCCAAATCTTGGACACTCAT
>NZ_KV812077.1:0-2393 GCF_001813335.1 Neisseria sp. HMSC055H02
TCCATAGATAAATTTCAGATAGCTGAACTGCTTGAATTTAATTTTTACCCAGTCTGAATAATTGGGCATAGGAATCTCTTGAGGAAAATCCGGATAATTCACATTCTTGACGATGATATGAAATTCATCATTTTTCAAAGTATAGTTTAATAGAGACCCTTCAATTATATGCAGAGATTGATAATATTTTCTTGGAATAGTATAAGTTGTCATATTATTTTACCTTTTCAAAAACAATGGTTTTAAAGTCCTGTGATCTTATGTTTGCGCCATTACTATCATGAAATTTCAGTTGTTTAAACTCCTCCTTTAACGGACCATTATATTTTAACCTTAATCCCATTCGGGCCAGTTCTGCTTCATTTGGAATTCCTCTTAAATACTTATTGTTTGGTGTGCCATTAATCACAATTTCTCCCCCTTTTTTTGTAATACGTGCTGCTTCAGGAAGATAATCCATTATTGTAAATTTCCCTACTCCTTATTAGTTTGTACGGGTATGGTTATCCCGCAAAAGTAAAGGCCGCCTGAAACAGGTTTCCTACTTTCAGACAGCCTTTTATCGAATAATGGGGGAACGAGATATAATTTGTTTTGCGGAATTTTCAAGCCAGCGTGCGCGCTGCATACACTCTATGAGAAGAATTTGCTCAGGCTGAGGCTTGCTAATCCAATGTCTGCTTTGCGTAAATCATGACTCGATCGGATAATTAATAAATATTCTTGCACTATCTAAACTCATTCGAACTCCATTAATAACTTCAGGTTTAGATGCTTCAACTGCCATTGGATAAAATTCTTGAAATCCTCCTTCACCAAATATAGCTTCATGCATTATGGCCTTGCCAAACTCATACATAGCTAAACGGGAGGAGAAAATGAAATTAACATATCTATTTGATTCGTTAAGCTCGACCTGCAGTTGGTGTTCATTCTCGATTAAATAAATATCGGAAGGTATATTATCTCCATCTTCCGTTAATTCTATATTTTTATTAAGTTCACATTTCATTTTTTGTTACTCCATCTTTACCCCACCAAGTGAATCCACCTGACGAATAATGTCCGCTTCATACCATATCCTACCCTGTTTTGCAGGTAAAATATTTGTAGAATTTGCAAATATCTCCCTCTGTGTTGCTGATATGGATGTGGCGGTGGGCTGCTTTTGTCCGGTTGCTGTGGCGACTTGTTGAAAGAAAGGTTGTCTGAAACCGTATTTATTGTTTCAGACAACCTCTTGGCTTAATCCTTGAGAACCGCATACGTGTGTTCCGCACATCCTACTTATTGAGTTTAGGTTTCATGTGGGCTATGGCTTGCTTCTTAATCGTCTCTGAAGAAATTTTGAGCCTACTTACGTAATTTATTTATTATCTAATATTTTTATAGGTATTAATGGATTATTTTCCTCCCATGGAACTTCATAATCTGAAAAAATAGATTCTAGCGCTAGAATGAATGAATGATTAAGCTCAAATGGCAAATCTTCGCATTCGAATAGTTCGGGAATATAAAATTTAACTAAATCCAAACCTTTTTTTGTTAATGTAATTTCCCCAGAATACCATAATTCATTATTTTCCGTACCAAAAGGATTTTGTTTTGCAAATTCCTGGCAAAACATGAATATCTCTTGTTTTTTATTAAATGTAAAAGGCCATAAAATAGCCAATTCACATACTAATAGCCGATATATAAATTCAACTGCAAATTGCCATTGCCATGTTTGCGGTTCGCGCCCTAGTGGTGCAAAATATATCGGAGTAAGATCATCAAAGGCCAAATATTCAAATCCACATTGTATTTCTTCTGCTGTTTCTTTATTCATAGTAAAACCTTATTTAGCTGGAAATTTAAATTTTAAACTTGTAGGCTTTCCCTTTTTACTAATATTTAATTGGTTCAAAGCAGAGCTGTTTATTTCAACGGTTGCTGTTGTAGTGCTAGTTGAAGAACTGGCGTTACCTGCGGGTCTATATGTTACAAATGTGCCATCTGGCATCTTAGCATTCCAACATCCTACACATTTACCTTTAAGTAACTTTGCACCATCTAGCCGTTCTATTGACGTAGGCTTTCTGCCTAAAAAGGTTTCAGCAAATTTTTCAGCAGTTGCGTTTGGATTTTGAGAAGCTGGCATTTCCCTTGCTGTACTCTTTCTGTTATTTTGAAGAGTACCTGGAAGTTTCCCATTTTGGAGCTCTCGTGCCAACCTACTGGCTCTTCCTAATTCTGCCTGATATCGAGCAGAACGTATTTCCTGAATATTTTTATCTACACGCTCACGAGTTGTTAACCTATTGCCGCCCCCGTATTCAATATTATGTGTACTTAAATCATTTCTCGAATGACTCTTCGCCGCCAATGCCGTATCCGGAATCCTATCCCCC
>NZ_KV812078.1:0-287 GCF_001813335.1 Neisseria sp. HMSC055H02
TGGAAGGACAGATGCCCCACGGAGAAATCGTGTCAGTTGTATATGATGCCCGCTATCGAGATGGGGGATTATATCTTTGACAAGGAAAAAAGAATCTCGCTATTAAAGGCAAGGGATAACGGAGTTACATTCAGCAGGGCGGATCAGTTTTTTCCAAAAAATGTCCGCTACCAATCGCACAAGCTCCCTTTCGGATTTTATGCCTCAAACAGGTTCAGTTCTTTTTACCCTTATGACTGCTGCGGTATCAAGGAAAAGTCAGAGTTGTTGAAAGCTGATTATCCGTT
>NZ_KV812079.1:0-609 GCF_001813335.1 Neisseria sp. HMSC055H02
TGCATGTTGCGGGTGTTGATGCCGCTGCGGGTGGTGCTGTTTTTGCTGTCTCCATCGCTGCCGTAGCCGATGGCGTTATTGTTGTTTTGACCTTTAGAAACATCAATCAAGCGGATTCCCGGGCCGGAGTCGGCAGGACGGTTTTGCCCCATTGATTCACCGCTGATTGCAACACTTGCCCCGATACCAAAGCTTTTACCTTCGTAGTGGCTGTGGTTTTGAATGTCGCTATGGGTGAGGGTGGCCGTCTGAAAAAGGTTTTTTCCTTTGTCTTCGGCACTCTTGCCGGAGGTGATGATACCGCCCTTGAGGTCTGTGTTGTCTCTGACTTTGATTTGATAGCCATCTTCTCCGGCATAAATACCACTTTGCTCGGTTACGGAGGCATGGTCTGCTTTGACTTTGCTTTGGCTGTAACTGCCGCTTGCACTGAATCCGTAACCGACGGTAACTTGGACATTGCCGTTTTGCTGTTTGCTCTGATAGGTTTCAGTATCTTGAACACTTTCTATATGCAGGTTGCGCGTATCTGCCTGTACGCCTTTGCCGATGATCTGCGCACCTTTGAGGGTGGTATCCCCGCCGCTTCGGATGGTGGTTTGTCCGGCC
>NZ_KV812079.1:709-3426 GCF_001813335.1 Neisseria sp. HMSC055H02
TGCTGTGGCGCCTTGTTGAAAGAAAGGCCGGCTGAAACGTATTTTTGTTGTTTCAGATGGCCTCTTAGCTCAAACCTTGAGAACCGCATGCGTGCGTTCTGCACACATCCTACTTGTTGAGTTTAGGTTTCATATGGGCTACAGCTTGCACATAAACTCTACGTGAAGGATTCGTGTAAGCAGCTATTTGCGTTATGGGTGTTTTATGTAGGTTTGGGTTTTCTGTAAATTTTAGACTTTATACAGACAATGGTTTGTTGAATTGCCAATAGTTCAATCTCATTATGTGTATTAATAGTTAAATTAATTTTAATATTATTAACAAAATAATTGATATTTCTTCCATTATTCAGGATTTCCTTCTTATTATATAATTTATTTTCTTCAATTTTCTTTATACCATCATGAATAGATATGAAATTAAATGGTGATAAATCAGTTTTTTTGAAACCATCTTTTTCTTTCATGAAAAAAAATATTGTATCTAATTTATTATTAATAAATAAAATACTAATTCCAAAATCAAAGAACTCGTGATAAATATAACCTAGGTCTCTCTCCCATTCAGTATTTACGTAACAATTAGATGAGGGTAACCCTAATATTTCCCAAATAGTTTTGTCATTTTGTTCTATATCCCAAATATTTTCCAATTCTGGTTTCATAATTACCATAACTTAATACCTCTTATCTCATTTTTTTCTTTAATTTCTTTAATTGCTTGTTCAATTTTAGATTTTGTATATTTTCCAGATTTTTCAAGATTCTTTTCAAATACAGCCAAGTCTTTACATTGAGCTGCACAAAGATTTTGAGCGTCTTCTTGAATTTGTTCCTGAGTGTTTCTGCCCTTATATGTCCCACTCTGCTTATGAAGTTCATGTAGCAGTGTTATAGCTGTAGATTCATTTTTTAATTGCCTCAATTCTGATGCAGTTAAAGAACGACCCAGTATTGTTTCATTTGAGGGCTTCGGCATATTTGTCTGCCAATGCCGTTTCTTTCGGATGCAGCTGCCTATTGTTCCAATCGACATTCGCCCCTACTGCCGCCGTACCGGCATCCCCGCTCGCCGCATAGCCGATTGCCGCCCCGCCCAGTGCGTTGATCGCCGCTTTGTTCGAACCACCCGCCTGTTTTCGGATTCAGTATCATGCCATTATTTTTTATATATCAAATTAGAAGTAAATTTATCAATATTTTCTTTTAATGCTACCTCTTCTGGTATTTTTTCATCTAGGATAGAAATTAAAGTATGATTATCATTTCCCATCGTCGAAATTGTAAAGAACTCAAATAAAACATCATCAATAGGGTGATATGGGAGAGAGGTTGTAATTACATCTAGAAGTTTATCATTATGATATGACTCCGATTCCAAATATAAATCTAAAATATTTTCTATATTAGAGGATTTTTTTCCAATGATAATAACCCAATCTATAGGCATCTTTTTGATATATTTTATTAAATATTCAATATTTTCTTTTAGTTTGTAACAGCTAATTAATATACTTGCGTTTGTACTAATATTGACTGATTCTAGTTCACTAATAGAACTTAAAGAATGATAGACTATGGCCATTTATTTTCCTTTTATTGCATCAATTCTTTTTTGAAACGCTTTGATTTCTCTTTCCAAGTGTAAGATTCTTCTTTCTTGTGCGTTTTTAACTATATCTTTAGGTAAATTTTCCATTCCTGGTCTTATTGTAGGGTTCTTTTTGAAATCTTCAATTTTCGCTTTGTGTTCCTTAATACGTTTATTCAATGAACGAATTTCTTTTTGTTCACTGAAGGTTAATTGTTTTTCATCATCAGGATCTGGCGTAGGCGCATTGGTGGTTTGTGAACCATTATTGGATTGTGTATTTGCCGATTTGTCATTTGCATCATCAGCATTTTCCGATGCCATATAGTTGTCTTCAAATCTACCTGACCAAACATCTTCTAATACTTCCGAAGCGTTACAATTCCCGGTTATTTGACAAATGGCTGCAACAACAACTCCTGCTTCTGCTATTGGTAATGCATCTTTCGGTGTAAATTTTTTACCTGTTTGAATTACTCTGGCAACTTTTCTTCCTTTGGAGATAATACTTATTGCGTAATTATTCCCCACCGCCCCATCGGCCGCCATCCCGCCCCGCACGGCATCCGCAGACGAATTTCCCGCAGCCGCCCCGGCGGTCGTACCCAGTATTCTCGTGATAGCCGAAACAGTCTCTTTTTCCTCCGCACTCAGGCTGCCGCCGTCGCCTTTGCCGTACAGCCATCTGCCGATGACGGGGGCGGCCGCTTCCGCCCCTCCCGATGCCAGCGCGCCGGCTATAAAGAGTCGTTGCCGCCCGCCGCAGATACCGCTGCCCCGAGTACGCCGTGGGCGAGGATGTGGGCGGTTTCCTGACCCGACGTCAGCCTGCCGTCCGGGTTTTTCTGCGCCAGCCCTTTGAAGTATTGTCCGATTTGGTAGGATACGGCGGGACTCGCAGTGGCGGCGGCTATGCCTGCCGCGCTGTCGGTCGGGGCGGACAGGCCCGCGCCTATCATGTTGAGCAGGACTTTTCCCCTCTGCCTTGTTTTGAGGCCGTCTTCGTATTCTTTCCGGCCGATTTCTCCTTTGGCCAACTTTTCCTTCAACCCGTCCAGGCTGCGTTCGATTTCGGCATTGAGGCCTTGCAGTGTTCTGCCGAACTCCTGCGTTACTTCCCTTTGCA
>NZ_KV812080.1:0-17537 GCF_001813335.1 Neisseria sp. HMSC055H02
GGATGTGTCCAACTTTTGGGGTGCAGTTCAGGTTTTCAGACGACCTTTTTGTCGAGGTTATTCAAGTATTCAAAAGCAGCCGTATGATAAATTCGTCCTGAGGGAGGGTTAATTTGAGATTGCGGATATCCCCCTGTACCAGTAGAGGCCTTATGCCCAGTTGTTCTACGGCAGAGGCTTCATCGGTAATACCGTTTAAGTCGGAGGCGGATAGGGCGCGATTCAATAATCCGGCTTGAAAAAGCTGCGGTGTCTGTGCCTGCCATAAGTCTTTACGGGGTACGGTTTCCAGGATTTGTCCGTCGGTATCGGAACGTTTGATGGTGTCGGCTGCGGGAATGGCCAAAATGCCGCCTTCTGCTTTTGTTCCGGCTTCCTGAATCAGGCGAGACAGGGCATCGTGGGGCAGGCAGCAGCGGGCGGCATCGTGAACCAAAATATTATCATGGTTATCCGCCAACTTCTTTTCTATCAGTGTTTGCACACCATTACGGACGGTTTCTGCCCGGGTATTGCCTCCGACGTTGAAAACCACTGTCTTATCAGAGGTTGTCTGAAGATGATTAATAAAAGGATCATCAGGTGAGACAATAATGGCGACCAAGTCGATAAACGGATGTTGTGTAAAAATGGCAACCGTATGCTCTAAGACGGTTTTGCCGTGTATCTGGATATATTGTTTGGGTTTGCCTGCACCGAAGCGAGCGCCGACCCCTGCGGCGGGAATCAGGGCGATGTGCCGTCTGTTCATACATTCTCTCCCGCGGCTGCCTGCCTCCATATGCAGACATCTCCCAGCGCGTCGAGATATTTTTCGTGTTCATCAAGCTCTTCAGAATTGGCTTTGATGACTTTTAAGTGCGACGAACGTTTTGTTTCGGCGATGATGACGGGCTTGTCTTCTTTTGTTTCTTCTTCGCCTTCTCCGCCCATTAAGTCGAATTGTTGGCGCGTCATCGCCAAATAAACTTCGCCTAAAAGCTCGCAGTCGATTAAAGCGCCATGCAGTACGCGTTTGCTTCTGTCGATGGAGAGGCGGTTGCACAAGGCATCCAGGCTGGCTTTTTGCCCAGGAAACATTTCACGCGCCATCGCCAGCGTATCCGTAATCTCACAACCAAGCTCTTCGACGGAGGGCAGACCCATGCGGCGGAATTCCATATTTAAGAAGCCTACGTCGAATTTCGCATTGTGGATAATCAATTCCGCGCCACGGATAAATTCGCTGATTTCTTGTCCGACCTTTGCAAACGGCGGAGCGTTTTTTTCTTCCAAAACGTCAATCGTCAGCCCGTGTACGCGTGCGGCCTCTTCAGGCATATCGCGCTCGGGATGGATGTAAAGATGCAGGAAGCGTCCGGTCATTTGGCGGTTGACCATTTCCAGTCCTGCAAACTCGACCAAGCGGTCGCCGTTTTCGGCGTAAAGGCCGGTGGTTTCGGTATCAAGGATAATCTGGCGTCTCATCAAATGCTCCAATGACTGAATGAAAAAATGTCTCGTATCATACTCAAGGAGGGGGTGAAAGTATAGAGTAGAGTTGCTTTATATCCTTATTGGGATGTTGTTTAGGTAATGGCAAATATTTTAGACAAGTGTGGTATGAGCCGTCTTATGGTTACCAAAAGTAGAAATTGCTGACAATTTTCAGACGAGCGAAAGCAGTTTGTCTTTCAAAAGGCTGATGGATACTAAATCCTGAGTAAAATACTCAACTTTTAAAAAATTAATTTCTTTTTAAATCATTGTGTTATTTCTGTTTTAAAAAATAGTAACAATTATCATTTGCAAAATTAAAAAATACTCGTATAATGCAACTCATCGAAACGAAACGACAGCGCAACAGAACGAAAGGAGAATGAAATGCCGGAAAGTATTTTCAAGCAAGTCTCCCTTGATATTCTGAGACTGCATCAACAAACCATCCGTTCGCTTTTGGCAACCCAATGCTGCAACGATTGTGAAGTTCACGATGTATTCTACATTACGCTGGACGGACGCTATTATGTTTGGCTGCCTTGTATGAATAAGGCAGAGCAAGTAGAAGCGGGCATTTTGCTGATTGAGGACGAAACCAGTGATATTCGTCTGAGCTGGGTGGCAAATACCCGGGAAGTACAGAAAAAAGACAGCTTATATGAAAAAGTTGTTTCCGCTTTACAACGCCGGTTGCGGCAGACGAAAAATAAGTTTATCCAGGCTAAAGATACTTGCCTGCTTGAACTGACCCCGAAGCAGGGGCGTCTGACGACAGGCAGCAGAGATTTATCGCTTTCACCGCATGATTTGATGAAAGCACTTTATCCGGCAACCCATCAATTAAAATCAGGAGGATTTGCCTTGTAACAGTTTTGGTAGTGGTTTGTGTTCCTTTTGCGCCCCTTAAATGTTTAAAGGGGCGATTTTTTTGCTTTTTGATACACAGTAATCGTCTTGTTATGACATATTATTTAAAATCAAGTACAATATTGTCATTTCAAATTAATCGCTCATCATTTGAATAGGGGAATTTTAATGAAATTGAAACTTTCTGCATTATCCGTATTGGCGGCGGCTATTTTGTGTTCTTCCGGCGCATTGGCGGCTGACAGTGTCTATACATGGAAAAACGGCAAGGGAAACAGCTATTCCGATACGCCGAACCGGCTCCAGCTTGACCGCTCCAATGTGATGAATATCCGTACGCACAGCGTCAAAGCGGTAGCCAAACCCAAATCCGAAGCTGCGGACGAGGGTACGCTGGCAGAGCAACAGGCGAAATTAAATGAGCGGATGTTGGCTAAGAATAAACTGATTGAGGAGCAAAATAAAAAAATTGAGGAAGAAAACCGTAAAAACAAAGAAGACAACTGCCGTGTCGCACGAATGAACCAACAGTCTGCCGAAAGCGCGCGCGTTGCCAATCGTGATGATTTGGTCAAACGGTATCAAGGGGATGTTGCCAAATATTGCAATTAATGGGTTACAAAATTTAAAAGGTCGTCTGAAACAGATGGTTTGGCTGTTTCAGACGACCTTTTATTTAGATTCAGGCTTGTGATTTAAGCCACTTGGGTTTGATGCTCGTTGCCGTTGCGTTCGCGGATTTTGCCCAAACGGTAAACGGTTTCGCCTTGTTCGGTTAAGAACGCCTGCACCGCGTCGGCATCTTCTTCGGCAATCACGACCACCATGCCGATGCCACAGTTGAAGGTGCGGTACATTTCTTGCGTTTCCACATTGCCTGCCTGTTGCAGCCATTGGAACAGCTTGGGCAATTCCCATGCTTTGGCGTCGATTTGGGCGACGGTGTTTTCAGGCAGGATGCGCGGCACGTTTTCGGTAATGCCGCCGCCGGTGATGTGCGCCATGCCTTTGACGGTGAATTTTTCCAAAGCGGCGAGAATGGGTTTCACATACAGGCGGGTCGGGGCGATGATGGTTTCGCGCAGGGTTTTGCCGTTGTCGAACTCGGCATCCAAATCGGGATTGTCGCGGGCGATGATTTTGCGGACGAGTGAATAGCCGTTGGAATGGGCGCCGTTGGAAGCCAGACCCAACACGATGTCGCCTGCTTTGATGCTGCGGCCGTTGATGACGCGCTCTTTTTCGACCACGCCGACGGCGAAGCCTGCCAAGTCGTATTCGCCTTCGGGGTACATGCCGGGCATTTCGGCGGTTTCGCCGCCGATAAGGGCGCAGCCGGATTCTTCGCATCCTTGGGCGATGCCTTTAATTACGTCGGTAGCGCGGGCGACGTCGAGTTTGCCGCAGGCGAAATAGTCAAGGAAGAACAAAGGTTCTGCGCCTTGAACCAAAATATCGTTGACGCTCATGGCGACGAGGTCGATGCCGACGGTGTCGTGTTTGTCCCAATCGAAGGCGAGTTTGAGCTTGGTGCCCACGCCGTCGGTGCCGCTGACGAGGACAGGATTTTTGTATTTTTTGCTGATTTCGACCAATGCGCCGAAGCCGCCCAAATCACCCAACACTTCGGGACGCATAGTGCGTTTGGCAAAAGGTTTGATGCTTTCAACCAGTTGATCGCCGGCGTCGATGTCCACGCCAGCGTCGCGGTAGCTCAATGAAGTGTTCATGAATGGGTTCCTTATCATGATTGAGACGAAAAAAAGATGCCGAGCATTTTACCTTATTTTGCAGGCAGGGGCTTGGATTTTTCAGTGATTTTGTAAATAATTCCGAGTTTCTAGAAAAAGGCTTTCAATTTATCATAACCCGCAAGTTGAACAGGTCAAGTCCCTTAGAAAATAATTTTAAATAATTTAGGCCAATTGCACAGAAACACACATAGAAAGGTTAAAAGGTTATATGTATCAGAAAAAAACGCGCGGTTCGAAGCCGTGGATCATTATGGGCTTGGTAATTGTAGCTTTTGTCTGGTTACTGTATGCCCTGGGCAATATTCTGACACCGTTTATTGTCGCGGCAGTATTGGCTTATGTACTCAATCCGCTCGTGGAATGGTTGCAGAAAAAAAAGATTAAACGGGGCCCGGCTTCTATGATAGTGATGGTACTGGCGTTACTACTCTTGCTATTGTTGATGCTGATTATTGTTCCTATGTTGATCAACCAATTTAACAATATGGTCAGCCGCTTTCCTCAAATTGTTGATTTCATACAAAATAAACTATTGCCTTGGTTAAACAATGCAGCAGGCGATTATATACAAATCGATCAGGACTCATTGGTTGCCTGGCTGCAATCCCATACTGGTGAAATGAGTAATACGTTAACGGATTGGATGCCTACACTAATGCGTCAGAGCGGTAACGTTATTAGTAGTGTGACCAATCTGATACTGCTGCCGCTTTTGCTTTATTACTTTCTGTTGGACTGGAAACGCTGGGCTTACGCGATTAGTGCGTTGGTTCCTCGCCGCTTTATTGACTTTTATTCGCGCATCACAAGCAATATGGATGAAGTTTTAGGCGAATTCCTTCGCGGGCAGTTGATGGTGATGCTGATTATGGGGCTGGTGTACGGCATCGGTCTGATGCTGGTCGGACTGGATTCGGGTTTCGCCATCGGTATGATTGCCGGTATTTTGGTGTTCATTCCATATTTGGGTGCATTTACCGGTCTTTTGTTGGCTACTGTTGCCGCTTTGCTGCAGTTTGGCACATGGAACGGGCTGATTATGGTGTGGGTAATTTTTGGCATAGGACAGTTGCTGGAAAGCTTCCTCATAACTCCGAAGATTGTTGGCGACCGTATCGGTTTGTCGCCTTTTTGGGTAATTTTTTCCCTAATGGCTTTTGGACAACTCATGGGTTTTGTCGGCATGCTTGTGGGTCTGCCGCTTGCCGCCGTAACCTTAGTCCTGCTGCGCGAAGGAGTGAACGCTTATTTCCACAGCCGTTTTTACAAACACAAATAAAAGGGCAAAAAGGTCTTCTGAAAACAGATATGGGTTTTCAGACGACCTCCCAGCCCTTTTTCGACAGCCATGTTGAACAATTTTGCACTTTGGTTTATATCCGGTTTTCTGTCGATGTTGCTATGGGAAGTGCTTCCCCTAGCCGACGGATACAGCTTTCCGGAAAAAATGAAGGTGTTAATCCTGTTTTCCATCATCATGGCTGTCTTGCAAACCTTTTTCTTTCCGACACTCACTCCCTGAAATCACTTACACAAGGATCATATGTTAGCCATTATCGGCGGCAGCAGCCTGACCAAGCTGCCCGAACTGAGCATCACTGACCGCAAAATCGTCCGTACCCCCTACGGACTGGCCAGCAGCCCTGTCTTAAGCGGCAAACTGGGCAGTCAGGACATCATCTTCCTCGCGCGGCACGGCTTCGGCCATACCGTCGCGCCGCATGAAATCAACTACCGCGCCAACATTTGGGCGTTGCATTCCATAGGTGCGGAATACATCGTCGCCGTTTCCTCCGTCATCAGCATCAACGACCGCTTTGAAAACGGCGCACTCGTCCTGCCCGACGACTTGATCGACTACACCTACGGCCGCAAGGACACCTTTTTTGAAGGACAGGAAGAACCGGTCGTACACACCGATTTTCTCGAACCCTACTCCGCCGGACTGCGCGAAAAAATTGCCGAACACGCGCAACAGCACCAAATGCCCTTATACACCCAAGCCGTTTACGGCTGCCTGCAAGGCCCGCGCTGGCCGACCCGCGCCGAAATCCAACGTTACCGCCGTGACGGCGTGGACGTACTGGGTATGACCGGAATGCCCGAAGCCGTCCTCGCCCGCGAACTGGGCATGAAATACGCCCACTTCTGCGGCATCACCGACATCCGCTGCCTCAGCGGCAAAATGACGGACACGGGCGGCTGTGGCATGGAAACGGAGCTTGCAGTCCTAAAAATCCGCAGCTTGCTTGCGGGTTTGTAATAAACATCTTTTTTAGATTGACTTTAAATCAGTACATGATAATGGATCTAAATGCGGCGTAAAGCCTGTGAAAATGTTCCATCTGTTGTTTTATTGTTGGGAATTTCCCCTACGAAGCTTAGATGGGGCAATGCCGTATTGCTTCAAAGTTAACCCACTATGTTTTTCTCTTGATTCTTTAAACCATATAAAAAGGTCGTCTGAAAATGTTCAGACGACCTTTTGATTGATTACGCTAGTTCAAACTTATTTCGCCAATTCGGCACGCAGTTTGTGGGTAACGTTCATCATCACTTGGAGTTGTTCCAGAGTTTCTTTCCAACCGCGTGTTTTCAGACCGCAGTCCGGGTTCACCCACAGGCGTTCAACCGGTACGACTTCGATGGCTTTGCGCAACAGGTGTTCCACTTCGGCTTCTGTCGGTACGCGCGGGCTGTGGATGTCGTAAACGCCCGGCCCGATGTCGTTCGGGTATTTGAATTCGCCGAACGCGGTCAAGAGTTCCATGTCGGAACGTGAAGTTTCGATGGTGATGACGTCGGCGTCCATAGCTGCGATGGCGGGCAGGATGTCGTTGAACTCGGAGTAGCACATATGGGTGTGGATTTGTGTGCTGTCTGCGCAACCGCTGGAGGACAGGCGGAAGGATTCGCCGGCCCAGTTCAGGTAGACATCCCAATCGGCGCGTTTCAAAGGCAGGCCTTCGCGGATGGCAGGTTCGTCGATTTGGATGACTTTGATGCCTGCTTTTTCCAGATTCAATACTTCGTCGTTCAGAGCCAGTGCGATTTGTTTGCACACGGTAGCGCGCGGAATGTCGTTGCGGACGAAAGACCATTGCAGGATGGTTACAGGACCGGTCAACATGCCTTTCATCGGGCGTTTGGTCAGGCTTTGTGCGTAAGTAGACCAAGCGACAGTCATGGCTTCTGGGCGGCTTACGTCACCGAAGATAATCGGTGGTTTCACGCAGCGTGAACCGTAGCTTTGTACCCAGCCGTATTGGGTGAATGCAAAACCGCTCAGCAGTTCGCCGAAGTATTCGACCATGTCGTTACGCTCGGCTTCGCCGTGTACCAGTACGTCCAAGTCCAGTTTTTCTTGCTCTTCAACCACCAAGGCGATTTCTTTTTTCATCGCGGCTTCGTAATCGGCGGCAGACAGTTCGCCTTTTTTGAAGGCTGCGCGTGCTTGGCGGATTTCGGTGGTTTGCGGGAAAGAACCGATGTTGGTCGTCGGCAGCAGGGGCAGGTTCAACCATGCTTGTTGCGCTTTGATGCGGTCGGCAAACGGTGATTTGCGTTGGTCTGCGTTGGCAGGCAGGTCGGCAAGGCGTTTGGCGACGTCTGCACGGTGGATTTCGCTGCTGTTGGCGCGTGAATCGGCGGCAGCTTGGCTGGCGGCCAGTTCTTCGGCAACAGAATCACGGCCTTCGTTCAATGCGGCTTTCAGAACGCGCAATTCTTGGGTTTTTTGCAGGGTAAATGCCAACCAAGAGTACAGGTCGGGTTTGTTGGCTTTCAGTTTTTCTTCAACTGACAAGTCAAATGGAGTGTGCAACAGCGAGCAAGAGCTGGAAATCCACAAACGGTCGCCCAGTTTGGCTTTCAGAGGTTCGACAGTTTCCAACACTTTGTTCAGGTTGGCGCGCCAGATGTTGCGGCCGTCGATAACGCCGGCAGACAGGACTTTGTCGTAGTCGGCGAACGCATCCAGTTGTTCGGGAGCGCGTACCAAGTCGATGTGCAGACCGTCAACGGGCAGGGCTTTCAGCAATGCGGCGTGTTCGGCAACAGAACCGAAGTAAGTGCTCAACAGGATTTTGGCGTTTACTTTGCTCAAAGTGGCGTAAACGTCTTTGTAGGCTTCCACCCATTCTTTAGGCAGGTCAACAGCCAAAGCAGGCTCGTCGATTTGAATCCATTCGGCACCGGCTTCAACCAAAGCATTCAGGATTTCAACGTAAACGGGCAGCAGTTTTTGCAACAGGCTCAGGCGGTTGAATTCGACTGCGCCTTTTTCTTTACCTACCCACAGGAAGGTCAGCGGGCCGACGATGGTCGGTTTGGCTTTCAGACCGAGGGCTTGGGCTTCTTTCAGTTGTTGAACGTAGTGTTTGGCGTTTGCTTTGAATTCGGTATCGGCATGGAATTCAGGCACCAAGTAGTGATAGTTGGTGTCAAACCATTTGGTCATCTCGATAGCGAATTGGTCTTTGTTGCCGCGCGCCAGTTGGAAGAATTGTTCCAAAGACAGGTTTTGGCTGTCGAAGCCGAAACGGGCGGGAATCGCGCCGGTAGCGACTTGCAGGTCGAGGATGTGGTCGTAGAAGGTGAAATCGCATACGGCAACGTAATCGGCGTTGGCGGCGGCTTGGTGTTTCCAGTTTTTCTCGCGCAGGTCTTTGGCGACGTCGAGCAGCTCTTGTTCGCTGATTTCTTTGCGCCAGTATTTTTCTTGGGCGAATTTCAATTCACGGAAGGCGCCGACACGCGGGAAGCCTGAGAAATGTAATGTTGTCATGTTGAACTCTCCAGTTGGATTTTGTAAGGACCGGTTCAATCCGAATCGGTCGGTATTGTAAATCAGAATAGGGCGGATGGGGCGGCGTTTTGTTTTTCAGACGACCTCTGAAGTCGTCTGAAACCGTTTTCGGCTTTAGGGGCGCACGCCTAAAATATGGCAGATGGCGTAAGTCAGCTCGCTGCGGTTGAGCGTGTAGAAGTGGAAATCTTTCACGCCTTCGCGGGACAGGACTTTGACCATGTCGATGGCGATACTTGCCGCCACCAGATTGCGCGTGCCTTGCTCGTTGTCCAAGCCTTCATACATTTGCGACAGCCATTTCGGGATTTTGACGTTGGTTACTTGCGCCATTTTGCCGAGCTGCTTGAAGTTGGTAACAGGCAGGATGCCGGGAACGATTTCTACGTCGATGCCCAGCATTACGCAGCGGTCGCGGAAGCGCAGGTAGCGTTCTACGTCGAAGAAGAATTGGGTGATGACGTGGTTTGCACCCGCATCGATTTTGCGCTTCAGATTGATCAGGTCGGCTTGTGCGGATTTCGCTTCGGGATGCACTTCAGGATATGCCGCTACGGAGATGTCGAAGTCGGCGACGGAGCGCAGGAGTTTGACCAAATCTTCGGCGTAAAACGGTTTTTTCTCATAACCGGGCGGCTCGTCGCCGCGCAGGGCGACAATACGGCGGATGCCGCTGTCCCAATAGTCTTTGGCGATTTGGCGCAATTCGTCGGGAGAGGCGTCGATGCCGGTCAGATGTGGCGCGGCTTCCAAGCCGGTTTCCTGTTGGATGCGTTTGACGATGCTGTGCGTACGGTCGCGTTCGCCGGAGTTTGCGCCGTAGGTTACGGAGACGAATTTGGGATGCAGGGTTTGCAGGCGATGGATGGAGTCCCACAGCATGGTTTCCATTTGTTCGTTTTTCGGCGGGAAAAATTCGAACGAAACGTTGATGTCGCCTTTCAAGTCGGAAAGGCTGTTGTTTAACGCATTGATTTCTTTTGCGTAACTCATTGGCTGTGTACCTCGGTTGTCTTTTTTAAACGTTTTCAGGCTTGTATGATAAATTTGCCTTGTGTATGAGTCAAATTCAAAATTTTCAGAAAGTTTATGAATTATTTTAATATGGTTGCCATTATGTTTGCCTCTATTCATATGAGGGCAAGCCGGGGAGAAAATACATATTCTGATGTGTGGGAATACTTTGAAATTAAATGGATTTCAATGGCTTGTATTCTTGTTGGTAACGCAAAAGCAATAAGATGTTTCGCGCTTGAGTTGGCTATCAACCCATTCAAACGTCGTCTGAAAAATTTTCAGACGACGTCTTGGTTTTTAGCTTACAAATGATGTTGCCTCACTCAGCCTCTTCAATCCATGCCTGTTGTACGGCTTCGAGGATACGTTCGCCGCAGCGTGCGGGATCGTCGTCGAAGTCGGGCAGCGCCATAATCAGGTCGCGCAGTTGGGTGAAGCGAACGGTTTTCGGGTCGATGTTGTCGCCGTGCAGGTCGTAGAGTTCCTCGGCGATGCGTTGGGTGTCTGTCCATTTCATGATGTCGTTCCTTTTGGAGTGTCCGAATGGTTTGATTCGGGATGGCTTGTTTAGGTTTTAATGCTTTGGGGAAAATTCGTGTCGGCAATGATTAATGCGTCCGAAATCGCATATGGTATTTTCCTATGTAATATTTTCAAGGCGGACGTTAATACATTTTTCTGACTTTCACTAAGGAAAATTTACACTTTGTCATGCAACCAAATCATTTGGAATGGTTCTTAAAGAAATCCATTATAGTATGAATAACAGGAAAATCGATGAACAACGCACTCAATGCCAAATTATCCAAACTTATTTACGCGCTCGCCTCCGATGATCCTAATTATCTTGCTAAAGCGGGCGTGTTCGACCGCCTGCTGCTGCTTATCCGCGAGCTTTATCAGATGCTGGATGATAGCGAGGGTCTGAAGCGGCTTTCGCTGCGCCTCCGTTATGGCAAGCGTTACGGCATGATTGCTTTGGATGCCGCTGCGCCGGACGAAGATGCGGGCGCTTTGCGTTTGAAACGCTGGATGGTGTATTCGCGTATTGCGGAACGCATTGTCGGCTGCGGCAACGACGTGTCTGTGGCGCTTGACGATATGGCGGTGGAAAGCGAAGAAGCAAAACAGCGTTATATGGATGCCGCAAACAAAATCATCAAACGCTTCGGCTTGGCGGGATATGTACCCGAACCGCCGAAATCCGTTACAACCGCAACAAAAAACGAACCGGCACCGAAGCCCGAACCTAAGAGCATTATTACCCGCCGCGGCAGCCGCCTCAGTATGATCAATGTTAAAGGTGAAGTGGAACGCTACCCTGTTGCCCAAGCCGCTGCGTCAATGAAGATCTCCCGCTTGAGATTTGTCGTTCCACGTTCCAAATAAACGATTTGGCAGCGATTTGACGGAAGGTCGTCTGAAAACGGTCGGTAAGGCAGTTTCAGACGACTTTTTGTTTGCTCAAAATTTGGCAGGGGTCGTCTGAACATTGCTGTATCCGTTTCAGACGACCTCTTTGCATCAATGATCTTCGCGCGCGTGGTTGATGGTGTATTTGGGGATTTCCACCACCAAGTCTTCGTCGGCAACCACTGCCTGACAGCTCAGGCGCGAGTCGGCTTCCAAGCCCCATGCCTGGTCGAGCAGGTCTTCTTCCAGATCGCTCGGCTCTTCCAAACTGTCGAAGCCTTTGCGGATGATGACGTGGCAGGTGGTGCAGGCGCAGGATTTTTCACAGGCGTGATCGACTTCGATGTCGTGGTCGAGCAGTACGTCAAGGACGGTTTTGCCTTCGGGTGCGTCTTCAATGACTGCGCCTTCGGGACATAATACGGCGTGTGGGAGTACGGTGATTTTGGGCATTTTTATTGTCTCTTGTAATGGGTGGATAGGGTTTGTCAGTCGTTTTCAGACGACCTTTTGTAATGAAGGAGTCGTCTGAAACCGTTTATAACATGATACCTTTGCTTTTTAAATTTTCCAGACATTCGTCTAGATACGCATCATCGTGTTCGGGGTAAATCGGTGAATCGGCGGCTTCGATATCGTGTGCGGGATAAGGGGCAACCGCTTTGCCGCGGTACAGCGGGTCTTTCCACAACGGGTCGGGTTTGTAACCGCGTTTTTCCATTTCTTCCATAATCAGCGCGTGATACAGATAGAGCTTGTCAGGCGAATGGGTGAAGACGTAATTCACCGTCGCGTGCGGCCTGCCCCAGCCTGCTCCGCGCAGGGCGGCGCATTCGCGGTGTTGCCCCAAAAGCTGGGCGCGGGGGAGTAGCGGGATGAGGGTTTGGTGCCAGAGTCGCATAGAAGTAATCAGGTCGTTTGGGATATTAGATTTTCAGACGGCCTTTTTATCAAAGGCCGTCTGAAACCATTTGCCGTCAAATATTATCAACGCTTTGCCCTGTCAGCGCACGTTGGATGTTGCGGTTCATGCGTTTGGCGGCGAAGTTGTCGGTGCTGCGGCTGAGTTTGGCGACGGCGGCGCGGATGTCTTCGGCGTTGCCGTATTTCAGACGACCTTGCAAGTCGGCGATGTCTTGCTGGATTTGTGCAAGCTCTTCGGCATCAAGCAGGTCGGCATCGAGTTCGAGGGCGGCGTTGACGGCGTCGGTCAGGCTTTCGGCTTCGACCACGGCTTCGGCGCGGGCGCGTGCCGCCATGTCTTCGGCGGCGTTGCTCATGCTGTCTTTGAGCATTTGGGTGATGGTGTCGTCGTCCAAGCCGTAGGAAGGTTTGACTTCGATTTGCGCCTGTACGCCGGTGCTTTGTTCTTGGGCGGAAACGGACAGCAGGCCGTCGGCGTCAACTTGGAAGGTAACGCGGATGCGCGCCGCGCCTGCGGTCATGGGTGGAATGTCGCGCAGGGTGAATTTGGCAAGGCTGCGGCAGTCGGAAACGAGTTCGCGCTCGCCTTGTACGACGTGTATCGTCATGGCGGTCTGGCCGTCTTTGAAGGTGGTGAAATCCTGCGCGCGCGCGGTGGGGATGGTGGAATTGCGCGGGATGATTTTTTCGGCGAGTCCGCCGTAAGTTTCCAAGCCGAGCGACAAGGGGGTAACGTCCAGCAGCAGCCATTCGCCGTCGGTTTTGTTGCCGGCAAGGACGTTCGCCTGTATGGCGGCGCCGAGCGCGACGACTTCGTCGGGGTTGAGGTTGTTCAGCGGGGTTTGTCCGAAGAAGGTGGCGACCGCTTGTTGGACGTGCAGCATACGGGTGGAGCCGCCGACCATAATCACGCCTTTGATGTCGGCTTTGGTCACGCCTGCGTCTTTCAGGGCTTGTTTGACCGGCTCTATGGTTTTTTGCACCAGATTTTGCGTCAGGTGGTGAAATTCTTGGCGGGTAATGACGGTATGAATTTTGCGTCCGTCTGAAAGCGTGGCTTCGACGACGGCTTCGGTTTGGTTGGTTAATTGTTCTTTGGCGGCGCGGACAAGGGAAAGCAGAAGCTGGCTGTCGCGCTCGTTGAGTTTGGAAAGGTCGTTTTGTTCGAGCAGGTGGCAGAACAGGCGGTGGTCGAAATCGTCGCCACCCAATGCGCTGTTGCCGCCGGTGGCTTTGACTTCAAACAGCCCTTTGGTCAGTTGCAATACGGATACGTCGAACGTACCGCCGCCCAAGTCGTAAACGACAAACGTGCCTTCCGAGGCGTTGTCCAGCCCGTAGGCAATCGCGGCGGCGGTCGGCTCGTTGAGCAGGCGCAAGACGTTCAAGCCTGCCAAACGCGCGGCGTCTTTGGTGGCTTGGCGTTGGGCATCGTCGAAATAGGCGGGAACTGTAATGACGGCGCCGACCAAATCGCCGCCTAAAGTTTCTTCGGCACGCGATTTGAGGGCTTTGAGGATTTCAGACGACACTTCGATAGGTGTTTTGGCACCTTGGCGGGTGTTCAGCTCGACCACGCGCTCGTTGGGCGTAAACCGGTAGGGCAGGTATTGCGCGTCCTGCGCGAGGTCGGCAAGCGTGCGGCCGATAAGGCGTTTGGCGGAGCTGACGGTGTTCAGCGGGTCGGTTTTTTGGGCGGCAAGGGCGGCTTTGCCGACTTCGACGGCATCGCCTTCGCCGTAGCGGACGACGGAGGGCAGGGTGGTACGCCCGTCCATATCGGTCAGACAAACCGGGCTGCCGCTGCGGACGGTGGCAACCAGGCTGTTGGTCGTACCCAAGTCGATGCCGACGGCGAGGCGGTGTTGATGCGGAGCGGCGGACATGCCGGGTTCGGAAATCTGCAAAAGAGCCATGATTGTGTGCCTTTTGATGCTGTATTTATTAGGATAGGTCGGTATTTTAACAGATTTCAGGCGGATAGTTGAGTGGTTTGGTAGGGAATTGCGATAATCGGATTCCGTTTATTTATAAAGGTCGTCTGAAATTTCCCTACTGCCCCAAATCCGATAAAATCCGATTTTACTATTATGATAATTTTTAGGACACGCCGTGCAAGGACTTGATTATTGCCGTCAGAAGGCAGAAGAAAGCCGCTCCAGTTTTTTATCAGGTTTCCGTTTCCTGCCGCAGGAAAAGCGGGATGCAATAACGGTTTTGTATGCTTTTTGCCGCGAATTGGACGATGTGGTCGATGACTGCTCCGATCCGAATGTGGCGCAGGCGACGTTGAACTGGTGGCGCGGAGATTTGGACAAGGTATTCGGCGGCATGATGCCGGAGCATCCGGTTAATCAGGCTTTGCGGCAGATAAAGGAAACGTTCAAGCTGCCGAAATATGAATTGGAAGCCTTAATCGACGGAATGCAGATGGATTTGGTTCAGGCACGTTACGGCAGTTTTGAAGAGTTGAAACTGTATTGCCACCGCGTCGCGGGCGTCGTCGGCTGCCTGATTGCGCGGATTTTGGGTTTTTCAGACGACCGAACGCTGGAATACGCCGATAAGATGGGTCTTGCGCTGCAACTGACAAACATTATCCGTGATGTCGGCGAAGATGCGAGAAACGGTCGGATTTACCTGCCGATGGAGGAAATGCAGCGGTTTGACGTGCCTGCAAGCGTGATTATGCAATGTAAGCCGACGGATAATTTTGCCGAACTGATGCGCTTTCAAGTTTCACGCGCCCGCGAGACTTATCGTGAGGCGATGTCGCTCTTGCCCGCCGCAGATAAAAAATCCCAAAAAGTCGGGTTGGTGATGGCGGCGATTTATTACGCGCTGTTGAACGAAATCGATCTCGACGGCGCGCAAAACGTCCTGACTTATAAAATTGCCATTCCTTCGCCGCGCAAAAAGCGTATTGCCCTGAAAACCTGGTTATTCGGATTTAAGCCATGAACACTCCGCATCTTCGCCCGAAAATTGCCGTCGTCGGCGCAGGCTGGGCAGGTTTGTCCGCCGCAGTGTCGTTGGCGCGCCGTGCCGATGTTACTGTATTTGAAGCCGGTCGGCAGGCGGGCGGACGGGCGCGTGCTTTGGCTGGGAGTGCCGACGGATTCAGCTTTTTGGATAATGGGCAGCATATCTTGCTCGGTGCGTATCGCGGCGTATTGGCGCTGATGGAACACATCGGTGCCGACCCTGAAGCCGCTTTTTGCCGTTTGCCGCTGCGATGGCATATGTATGAAGGTTTGCAGTTTCAAAGTACCAACCTTCCTTCGCCGCTGCATATTTTGACCGGCATATTGCGTGCTAAAAACGTTTCGTTCTCGCTGAAAATCAGGCTGTTATCCGATATGGCTGCGTTGCAGCGTTACGCACGCGGCAAGCATGCTGATTTGGCCGTTGCCCAATGGCTGCGGCAGCGCAATGTCCCGCGCAGGCTGGTTGCAGAGTTTTGGCAGCCGCTGGTGTGGGGCGCACTCAATACGCCCCTGGAACACGCAAGTTTGCGGGTGTTGTGCAATGTTTTGTCCGACGGCGTATGGGCGGATAAATCCGGCAGCGACTACCTTTTGCCCAAGCGCGATTTAGGCGCAATCATCGCCGAACCTGCGGTGGCAAAACTCAAGCAATGCGGTGCGGACATCCGTCTTGAAACCCGCGTAGGTCGTCTGAAAAACCTTCCTGACGGACGCGTCGTTGTGAATGACGAGGTTTTTGATGCCGTTATTGTTGCGGTTGCGCCGTATCATGCCGTCCATCTTTTCCCTGAAGATACTCCCGACTATATTCAGACGACCTATCAAAATCTCCAATACCACTCGATTACTACCGTCTATCTGCGCTATGCCGTTCCCGTCCATCTGCCTGCGCCGCTGACCGGATTTGCCGACGGTACGGCGCAATGGCTGGTGTATCGCGGCGCACTTGGTTTGCCGGCAAACGAAGTCGCCGCCGTCATCAGCGTTTCCGACCATGTCGGCGCGTTTAAAAGCCAAGAGTGGGCAGAGAAAGTCCATGCCGACGTAAAACGCATCTGCCCTTATTTGGACGAACCCGAAGCCGTCCGCGTCATCACTGAAAAACGCGCGACCACAGCCTGCACGCCTGATTCCAGCCCTCCCGATTTTGCTTGGCTGCACCAGCGGCGCATCTATCCGGCAGGCGACTACCTGCACCCGCGCTATCCGGCTACGTTGGAAGCGGCGGTGCAGTCGGGTTTGACGGCGGCGGAGAGGTGTTTGGCAGATTTCGGATTAATATAAAGGTCATCTGAAACTCAAATCCGAGTTTCAGACGACCTATTCCGATTGCCTTTACAAGACACGGCAAACCGTTAAAATACTGTAAATCCCTCAAACTTCACAATCAAGGAAGAATTATGCCGACATTGCAAAATAAAACGATTCTGGTAACAGGAGCATCGCAAGGCTTGGGCGAACAGGTGGCCAAAGCCTATGCCGAAGCGGGGGCGACCGTGATTTTGGTTGCGCGCCATCAAAAAAAGCTGGAAAAAGTTTATGATGCGATTGTCGAAGCAGGCTGTCCCGAGCCGTTTGCCATTTGTTTCGATTTAATCGGCGCGGAAGAAAAAGAATTCGAGCAGTTTGCCGCGACCATCGGCGAAGCGATTCAGGGAAAACTCGACGGTATCGTCCATTGCGCCAGCTATTTTTACGCGCTCTCGCCTTTAGATTTCCAAACCGTCGCCGAATGGGTCAACCAATACCGTATCAACACCGTTGCACCGATGGGACTGACCCGCGCACTACTCCCGCTGCTGAAGCAGTCGCCCGACGCGTCCGTCATCTTCGTCGGCGAAAGCCACGGCGAAACCCCGAAAGCTTACTGGGGCGGTTTCGGTGCATCCAAAGCTGCATTGAATTATTTGTGTAAAGTTGCCGCCGACGAATGGGAACGTTTTGAAAACCTGCGTGCCAATGTTCTGGTCCCCGGTCCGATTAATTCGCCGCAACGAATCAAATCCCATCCCGGCGAATCGAAGAGCGAACGTAAAAACTACGAAGACGTATTGCCCCAGTTTGTTTGGTGGGCAAGTGAAGAGAGCAGGGGGCGCAGCGGCGAAATCGTTTATCTTTGATTAGCTTCTACCGTAATTTGAAAGGTCGTCTGAAAAGGTTTCAGACGACCTTTTTATTGCTTCTTTATTCGCTCATGAAGCCTTTCATCAAACTACCTTAAGGTTTTATGCGGACTACGGCGTGCTTGCTGCACAAACCAATAAGGAGCAAAGATTGCAGTTGCAACGT
>NZ_KV812081.1:0-19800 GCF_001813335.1 Neisseria sp. HMSC055H02
AAAAATCAATCAGATTTCTTCGAGGCTGCCGTTGTTCTATATTAATTTTGATACGGAAGTTTACCTTCATATGGATTGGGACAGATGCCATGAAGATTATGTCTATGATGGTTGGTTTTCTAAGGCAATGGACTTTGGGTATTTGATACCGGACGAATTTTGTTATTGGAAAATTGAAGGACGGGATTATTGGAAATTTCGGCAATTATAAAAATAAACAAACGATACAAGTCATAGTCTGCACAAAACCTGAAGGTGAGGGCTGAGGTACGCATGATACTAGAAGATTAGACAAGTAATATTCCGCATCATCTGATAAAAGGTCATCTGAAAGCCTGAAAATCGTTTCAGACGACTTTTTATTACACTTAAAGCCCACGTTTGTGCGTGCCGCATACACTCTACCTGCAGGTTTAATGCGGGCTACGGTTTGCTTACACCCCTTCTAAAAATATTAAAAATTAAAAGCCACAGGAGATTCGAGATGTCGAGAGATATAGGTTTAAGTATTGATTTATCGATGAATAACAAAAAAATTTCTCGTTATGAAATACTGAAATATTTATGGGAGGATGGTTGGCGTTTTCTCGATAATGGACAATTTACTTATTTGCTGCTTGGTAATGACGACTGGGATTGGAATTCGGCCTCTATGTCGGAACAAGAAATTTTTGATTTTTTAAAAATCAAAAGTAATTCGGATGAAGTTATCGGGTTTGTAATGACATGGTCTGATACCAATATCGGTGGAAACGTCTTATTTTTTCCTAATTTTGAATTCTTATTCAGCATTAATATCAATATTAAGGAAATTTATAATAAAATAGTGGATATAAACTGGTATCTAATTAAATTACTGCCTGTTTTTGACAAGAATGGCGTTCTATATAATTCTATTGTCTATAATGAATACAGATAATTGATGAAAATTTTGAAAATTTAAATGATGAAAAGCTGATAAATATAGTTAACTAATTGATTTTGTTTAGTTTTTAAAAATTTGAGCAGCAGGTGTAGGTCGGATTCTCGAATCCGACAGCTTCATGCTACAAATTTTGGATAAGAAAAGGCCGTCTGAAAATTTTTCAGACGGCCTTTTCTTCATCAGTCTCTACTTTATCATTCTTTCTTTCAAAGTCTTCAACACACTCTTCACCGTCTTAATCCGCGTTTCCACATCCTCCATCTGAGCCGTAAACTTCAACTTATCCGCCCCTGCCAGCCGGTATTTTTTATCCGTCTGAATCAGCAGGATGATTTCTGTCGGGTCGATTTGGTGGTGTTTGCCGAAGGTAATGGTTACAGCTTCGCTGGTGGCGTCGATGGCGTCTATGCCCAATTCTTTTGCCGCAAGCCGCAGGTGGTGGCTTTCGATGAGGGTTTTGACGGGTTGTTCAGGCAGGC
This sequence comes from Neisseria sp. HMSC055H02, assembly GCF_001813335.1. Taxonomy (NCBI): domain Bacteria; kingdom Pseudomonadati; phylum Pseudomonadota; class Betaproteobacteria; order Neisseriales; family Neisseriaceae; genus Neisseria; species Neisseria sp. HMSC055H02. The sequence goes on from NZ_KV812081.1 coordinate 1,405, forward strand.
CGAAGCGGTCGATGAGTTCTTCGTGTATGGCGTTGATTTGCTGCACGGTTTCGCAGACGGCGAGGCGTTTGTAGAGGACGAGCCGTTCGTGGATGTCGGGGCAGTAGCTTTCGGGCAGCAGGGCGGGGCTGTGCAGTTTGATTTCGGTGGTGATACCCAACGGTGCGTCGAGGTCGGGCTGGCGGCCTTTTTTGAGGTCGCGCACGGCTTGTTTGAGCATTTCGGTGTAGAGCGTGAAGCCGACCTGTATCATTTCGCCGGACTGACCTTCGCCGAGGATTTCGCCTGCGCCGCGGATTTCCAAATCCTGCATGGCGAGGGTGAAACCTGCGCCGAGTTCGTCCGCTGCGGCAATGGCGTCGAGGCGTTTTTCTGCGTCTTTGGTGATGTATTCAGGCGTGAGCAGGTAGGCGTAGGCTTGGTGGTGGCTGCGGCCGACGCGCCCGCGAAGCTGGTGCAGTTGCGCCAGCCCGAATTTGTCGGCGCGGTTGATGATGATGGTGTTGGCGTTGGGAATGTCGATGCCGGTTTCGATGATAGTGGAACAGAGCAACACGTTGAATCTTTGTTGCAAAAAGTCGCGCATGACTTGTTCCAACTCGCGCTCGCGCAGTTGTCCGTGCGCCACGCCGATGCGGGCTTCGGGCAACAGGGTTTCCAGCCGCTCGCGCATGTTTTCGATGGTATCCACTTCATTGTGCAAGAAAAATACCTGCCCGCCGCGTTTGAGTTCGCGCAACACGGCTTCGCGCACGCTGCCTTCGCTGAACGGTTTGACAAAGGTTTTCACGGCAAGGCGGCGGCTGGGCGCGGTGGTAATCAGCGAGAAGTCGCGCAGGCCTTCGAGCGCCATGCTGAGGGTGCGCGGAATCGGCGTGGCGGTCATGGTAAGGATGTCGACATTGGCGCGCAGGCGTTTGAGCTGCTCTTTCTGGCGCACGCCGAAGCGGTGTTCTTCATCGATAATCACTAAACCTAAGTTTTTGAATTTGATGTCGTCCTGCACCAATTTGTGCGTACCGATAACGATATCGACCGTGCCGTCCGCCATACCTTCCAGCGCGGCTTTGGTGGCTTTGCTGTTGTTGAAACGCGAAAGGCTGGCGACTTTCACGGGAAAATCGGCGAAGCGGTCGGCGAAGTTTTGCGCGTGCTGCTCGACCAGAAGCGTGGTCGGAGCGAGTACGGCGACCTGTTTGCCGCCCATCACCGCCACAAACGCGGCGCGCAGGGCGACTTCGGTTTTGCCGAAGCCGACATCGCCGCACACAAGGCGGTCCATCGGCTTCGCCTGCGTCAAATCTTTAATCACGGCGGCGATGGCGGCGGCCTGGTCTTCGGTTTCCTCGTAGCCGAAGCCGTCGGCAAACGCCTGATAGTCCAACTCGTTGATTTCAAACTTGTGTCCTGATTGGGCGGCGCGTTGGGCGTAGAGATTGAGCAACTCGGCGGCGGTGTCGCGCGCCTTTTCGGCGGCTTTGCGCTTCGCCTTGTTCCACGCGCCGCTGCCGAGCTTGTGCAGAGCGACGTTTTCATGCGCCTGACCGGAGTAGCGGCTGATTAAATGCAGTTGCGAAACAGGCACATAAAGCTGCGCTTCACCCGCGTATTCGAGCAACATCATTTCGTTGGTTTCGCCGCCCAAATCCATCGTTACCAAGCCCATATACCGCCCGATGCCGTGTTCTTCGTGCACGACGGGGTCGCCGATATTGATTTCGGCAAGGTCGCGCAACAGGCCGTCTGAAACGGCGGCGTGTTTCTTGCGGCGGTTGTGGACGCGCGAACGGGCGACGTATTGGTAGAGCTCGGATTCAGTGATGACGGCGATGGCACCTTGAGCGGCAACTGCTTTGCCCTCTCCCCAACCCTCCCCCACGGGGGAGGGAGCAGGCTGCTGTCGGATTTGCCCATGCAGACTATTTTCGACGGGGTGCAGGCTGCTTTCGGTTTTCAGGTCGTCTGAAACGGCGGCTGCATTCTGTTCCCTCTCCTGCGGGAGAGGGCTAGGGAGAGGGTTTGTTACGGCTGCGGAAAAGTTGGTTTGGTCGGCAACCGTTTTGCCTTCTCCCTCGGAGGCGGGAGTGGATTGCTGTTGGTTCGGAGAGTGCAGCCCGCCCAATTTGAACCCGTATGCCAACGGCGCGACAGTGATCATCAGCGGCTCGTGCGCCGATAAAAAGCCCTGCCAGTCGGACACAGGTTTGGCTTTCAAACCATTTTGCTGCAAGAAGCCGAGCATGGTTTCGCGCCGCCCCAGACTTTCGGCGCACAGCAAAATCCGTCCGTCAAAGGTCGTCTGAAAATCCTTCAATGCCTGCAAAGGCTCGTCGGATTGGCGGTTGACGGCAAGGTCGGGCAGGGTGTGTTCCTTGCCGGAAACATCGGGCAGCACCTGACCGTAGTTTTTCAGACGGCCTGCGAATACATCGGCAGAGAGATACAAATGCTGTGGAAGCAAAGGCGGATAAGTTTCATCGCCCTGCGCCATGGCGTAACGCGATTTGACGTCGCTCCAAAAGCGGTTTGCCTCGGCGTGAACGTCGCCCAAAGAGACAAACAGCGCATCTTCGCCGATATAGTCAAACAACGTTTCCAGCTCGTTTTCAAAAAACAGCGGCAGATAATATTCCACGCCCGCGCCGAAGTGGCCGTTGCTGACGGCTTTGTACACGGCGGCATCGTTCGGATTGCCATCGACTTCCTCGCGGAAGCGGCTGCGGAAGATTTTTTGCGCCTCGCTGTCGGTGGGGAACTCGTGCGCCGGCAGCAGGCGGATTTCGGAAACGGGGGAAATGGTGCGCTGCGTGTCGGTGTCAAAGGTTTTGATGCTGTCGATTTCATCGTCGAACAAATCGATGCGGTAAGGCATCTCGCTGCCCATCGGGAACAAATCGACAATCCCGCCGCGCACGGCAAATTCGCCCGCCGCGACAACATGAGAAACATGGTTGTAGCCCGCATCCACCAAATCGGTTTTCAGACGACCTATATCCAAAGTCTGCCCGTTTTTCAGCCAGAACGTGCGCCCCGCCAAAAACGGCACGGGCGGCAGCTTCTGCATCGCCGTGGCAACCGGTACGAACAGCACGTCCGCTGCGCCGCTCTTAATCTGCCACAACGCCGAGAGCCGCTCCGACACCAAATCCTGATGCGGCGAAAAACGCTCGTAAGGCAGCGTTTCCCAGTCTGGCAGGAACACCGCCGTATCGTGCGGACGGAAAAACCGCCATGCCGTCTGAAGGCGCAACGCCTGTTCCGCATCTTGGGTCAGCACGACTTTGAGCCGCTTATGCGGCAGATAACGCGCCAAAGCCAGCGGCAGCGAGCCTTGCGAAAGATTGAGCCAACGGGATTTTTCACGGGGTTTGGGGATAGGGTAGTTCATGGCGTAGGGACAATGGCTTGCGGCAGCCGGAAAATTTTTCGGGCTGCCGTGGTGGGTTGTAAAAGCGGGATTTTAGCAGATTAAAAGCGGGTGTAAGGGATAGGATGGTTTGGTTGGTTTTCAGACGACCTTTTTAGTTTTTCAACCTTGTTTGCGCCTCGTCTGAAAAAATGCCTGCAAAACGGCTTTGCATTCGTCTTCCAAGATGCCGCCTTTGATTGCCGTGTGTTTGTTCAGCAGCGGATTGGCAAACAGATTGACTACGCTGCCTGCCGCGCCGGTTTTGGGTTCTGCCGCGCCGTAGATGACGCGGCGGACGCGGGCTTGGATGATGGCGGAGGCGCACATGGCGCAGGGTTCGAGCGTGATGTAAAGGTCGCAGCCGTCGAGGCGGTAGTTCTGAAGGGCGGCACCTGCGGCGGCAAGGGCGCGGATTTCGGCGTGGCGGCTGATGTCGTGGTCGCTGACGCAGGTGTTGTGGGCGGCGGCGATGATTTGGTTGTTGGAGACGACGACCGCGCCGACAGGGATTTCGCCGATGCGGGCGGATTGTTCTGCCTGCACTAAGGCGGCGCGCATGAAGGTTTCCATTTCAGACGACGTGGGGAAAACGGCGACGGGCGGATGGTTTTTAAGGGCTTGTTCCAAAGCGGTTTTTTGCGTTTGCGGCAGGTCTTGCGGTTTGATGCCGAGCAGCAGGGCTTCGAGTTGCCAAAGCGTGCTGCGGGTAACGGTCAGCCCGGCGGCTTTGAGCAGTAGGAAGGCTTGGACGGAACCGGTGTCGCGCAGCTCCTCTACGCTGCGGATGCCGAGGGCTTGCAGGGCGGCTAAGGTTTGCGGGGCGACGGGCGGCGTGGTCAACAGGGTCGGCATGGCGTTTTAGATTTGGAAATGGCGGCGGACGAGTGCCAAGGTCGTCTGAACGTGGTTGCCGTCGGTGTATGGGTCGATGCTGCGCGCCAATGGAATTTTGCGCAGCCAAGTGAGTTGGCGTTTGGCAAGCTGGCGGGTGGCGGCGATGCCTTTTTCGACAAAGGTGTCGTAATCGGTCAAACCTTCGAGGTAATCCCATGCCTGCCGGTAGCCGACGCAGCGCATGGAGGGCATATCGGCGGTCAGCTCGGGATATTTTTGGCGCAGGGCGCGCATTTCGTCGATGAAGCCTTGTTCCAGCATCTGCGTGAAACGGCGGGCGATGTTGTCGTGCAGCAAGGCGCGGTTTTCGGGAATCAGGGCGGTGGTGCAAAGGTCGAGCGGCGGGGTGTAGTCGGCTTTTTCGGCAAAATGCGCACTCAAGGGCTTGCCGGTCAGGCGGTACACTTCCAAAGCGCGTTCGATACGTTGGCTGTCGTTCGGTTTCAGACGACCTGCGGTTTCAGGGTCTATGGTTTGCAGGCTTTGATACAGATGCGCCAAACCGTATTGTTGTTTTTCTTCCTGCAACCGGGCGCGCACGCCGGCATCGGCTTCGGGCAGGTCGTTCAAGCCTTCGGTTAGCGCGTGGAAATACATCATCGTACCGCCGACAATCAAAGGCAGCCTGCCGCGCGCGCGGATTTCCTCCGCCAGCTGCACGCAATCGCCGACAAACTCCGCCGCGCTGTAAGACTCCGTCGGCGGGATGATGTCGATAAGGTGGTGCGGCACGGCTTCAAGCTCGGCTGCCGTCGGCTTTGCCGTGCCGATGTCCATATCGCGGTACACCAGCGCGGAATCGAGGCTGATGATTTCAACCGGCAGGGCTTCGGCGATTTTCAAGGCAAGGGCGGTTTTCCCGCCGGCAGTCGGGCCGAGGATGGCAAAGGCTTTTGGGGTGTTCATATCAAAAGGGGCTTGGGGAAACGGACGGATTATAGCAAAAGGTCGTCTGAAAACGGTTCGGCGTTGGATTGCGGAACGATATTTTCAGACGACCTTTTTGTTTGGGCAAACGTTCTCCCGCTTTAAACCGCGTCGGTCAGCGATGAGAACACTTCAAAATAAGTTGGGAAGGTTTTATGGGTGCATTTCGGGTCGTTGATGACGACGGGTACGCCCAACAGGGAAACCAGCGAGAAACACATCGCCATGCGGTGATCGTCGTAAGTGTCGATGACGGCGTCGGGCGTCAGTATTTCAGGCGGGGTAATGTGAATCGCTTCGGCTTCTTCGACGACTTCCGCGCCGAGTTTGCGCAACTCGTTTGCCATCGCGGCGATGCGGTCGGTTTCCTTGACGCGCCATGAACCGATGTTGCGCAGCGTGCAGGTTTGCCCGGTGGCAAGCGCGACGATGGCGAGGGTCATGGCGGCATCGGGGATATGGTTTGCATCCAAATCAAAGGCTTGGACGGTACGTTCTTTCGGGCGTGAGACTTCGACGAAGTTTTCGCCCCAAACCACGTCCGCACCGATTTTTTCCAGCTCGCGGGCAAAGGCGACATCGCCCTGTATGCTGTTTGCGCCGATACCGGTAACGCGGACGGGCGTGGCGGCAATCAACCCGGCTGCGAGGAAGTAGGACGCGCTGGAGGCATCGCCTTCGACATATAAATGGTCGGGCGCGTGGTAGCGGGCATCGGCGGGGATTTTGAAGACGCGGTAGTCTTCATTAGCAACCTGTACGCCGAATTGCGCCATCAGTTTCAAGGTAATGTCGATATAGGGCTTGGAAATCAACTCGCCGACCATACGGATTTCAAATGCCTGCCCGGTCAGCGGCAGCGCCATCAAGAGGGCGGTCAGAAACTGGCTGGACACATTGCCTTTAATCGGAATCACGCGCTCGCCGCGGTCTTGGCGTTCGCCGATATGAAGCGGCGGATAGTGTTCGTTGCCGAGATATTCGACATCGGCGCCGGCAATCCGCAGCGCATCGACCAAATCGCCGATAGGGCGTTCGTGCATACGCGCAACGCCGTGCAGATGATAATCGCCGCCCAAAACGGCAAGTGCGGCAGTCAGCGGACGGAACGCCGTTCCCGCGTTGCCTAAAAACAAATCGGCAGTTCGGTTTGGAAATTGTCCGCCTGTGCCGTGAACTTTCAGACGACCTTCGGCAAGATATTCGATTTCAACGCCGAGTTTATCGAGCGCTTCCAACATACGGTCGGTATCGTCGGATTTGAGCAGGGAATGGATTTCGCAAGTGTTGTCGGACAAGGCGGCAAGCAGCAGGGTGCGGTTGCTGATGCTTTTGGAACCGGGCAGGGCGACGGTGGCGGGTTTGAGCGAGGCGGCGGGGAGGCGGATGGATTCGGTCATAATGGTCGTTTGGGAAGCGGAAACAGAAAACGGCATTATACGGTAGGGAGGGGTCGTCTGAAAAACCAAAACTGTCAACAATCCGCATAAAATGTTATACTTTTCCGCAATTTTGCAACGATGGCGCGGGCTTGTTTTTTATGCCCGCCAAGCGCGTCGTCCCAAGATTTTCAAAGACTTTTACACGTTCGCAAGGTCGTCTGAAAAGTACCCGACAAACGGAATAGAAATGATCAGCAAACAAGAATACCAAGCCCAAGCCGCCCAAGGCTACAACCGCATCCCGCTCGTGCAAGAACTCCTTGCCGACTTGGATACGCCGCTTTCCCTCTATCTCAAACTCGCCAACCGCCCCTATACCTACCTGCTCGAATCCGTTGTCGGCGGCGAACGTTTCGGCCGCTATTCCTTTATCGGCCTGCCTTGCAGCCACTATCTCAAAGTCAGCGGCAAACACGTCGATGTTTACCAAAACGGCAAAATCGTCGAGCAACATGACGGCAATCCGCTGCCCTTTATCGAAGCCTTCCACAACCGCTTCAAAACGCCCGAAATCCCAAGCCTGCCACGCTTTACCGGCGGATTGGTCGGCTACTTCGGTTACGAAACCATCTACAATTTCGAACACTTCGCCCACCGCCTGAAAAACACCGCCAAAGCCGACCCGCTCGGCACTCCCGACATCTTGTTGATGCTGTCGCAAGAGTTGGCGGTTATCGACAATTTAAGCGGCAAAATCCACCTCATCGTTTACGCCGATCCGGCGCAGCCCGACGGCTACGAACGTTCCCGCGAACGCCTCGAAGACATCCGCACCCAGTTGCGCCAAAGCTGCGCCATCCCGCTCTCGCTCGGCAGCAAACACACCGAAGCCGTCAGCGAATTCGGCGAAGAACCGTTCAAAGCCTGCGTCAACAAAATCAAAGACTACATCTTCGCAGGCGACTGCATGCAGGTCGTCCCCAGCCAGCGCATGAGCATGGAATTCACCGACAGCCCGCTCGCCCTCTATCGCGCCCTGCGCACGCTCAACCCTTCGCCTTATCTCTTTTACTACGATTTCGGCGATTTCCACATTGTCGGTTCCTCGCCCGAAATCCTCGTCCGCCGCGAACGCAACGACGTCATCGTCCGTCCCATCGCCGGCACGCGCCTGCGCGGCAAAACCCCCGCCGAAGACTTTGCCAACGAGCAGGATTTATTAAGCGACGCCAAAGAAATCGCCGAACACGTCATGCTTATCGATTTAGGGCGCAACGACGTCGGCCGCATCAGCAAAACGGGCGAAGTCAAAGTAACCGACAAAATGGTGATTGAAAAATACTCCCATGTGATGCACATCGTTTCCAACGTCGAAGGTCGTCTGAAAGAGGGCGTTACCAACATGGACATCCTCGCCGCCACGTTCCCCGCAGGCACACTCTCCGGCGCACCCAAAGTCCGCGCCATGGAAATCATAGAAGAAGTCGAACCCAGCAAACGCGGCATCTACGGCGGCGCCGTCGGCGTATGGGGCTTCAACAACGACATGGACTTGGCAATCGCCATCCGCACCGCCGTGGTGAAAAACAACACGCTATACGTCCAAAGTGGCGCAGGCATCGTCGCAGACTCCGACCCGACCTCCGAATGGCAGGAAACGCAGAACAAAGCCTGGGCGGTGGTTCGGGCGGCTCAGATGGTGCAGGAAGGGTTGGATAGGTAGCCTTGGAGTTTTCAGACGGCCTTTAAGGAATCAACAGGTCGTCTGAAAATCCAAACAATAAGCAGCAATCGTTTGATCAGAACAGCTACCTTTACCGCGTCATTCCCGCGTAGGCGGGAATCCAGAAATTTAAAATTATGGGAATCTCTAAATATTTCTAAAAGGTTGAGGCCTGGATTCCCGCTTGTACGGGAATGACGGATTAAAGTTTTTTTTTTTCAGAAACATGATGCAACCTGCCGTTTATATACTTGCCAGCCAACGAAACGGAACGCTGTATATCGGTGTAACATCCAATCTGCCCCAACGTGTTTACCAGCATAGGGAACATTTGGCGCAAGGATTTACAAATCAGCATCATGTAACCATGTTGGTTTGGTACGAACTGCATTCCACGATGGAACACGCCATTACTAGGGAAAAGCAATTGAAAAAATGGAATCGGCAATGGAAGCTGCGCCTTATTGAAGAAAAAAATCCCAGTTGGCAGGATTTATGGTTTGAAATTATTAAATAACCATCATTTCCACAAAACATGTAAATTAACCTTGGTACCCTTTGGATTTCGTCATTCCCGCGCAGGCGGGAATCCAGACTCTTAGGTTTCAGAAATCTTTAAACATTGCAGGGTATTTATCCTCTGGATTCCCGCCTGCGCGGGAATGACGGATTAACGGTTTCAGACGACCTGAAATAAACATTAGAACACAGACAGATTAAAACACCATGAACACCTCCCCCATCCTCCCCCCCTCTACCCTCGGCATCCTCGGCGGCGGACAATTAGGCAGAATGTTTACCGTTGCCGCAAAAACCATGGGCTACAAAGTCACCGTTCTCGATCCCGATCCGAACGCGCCGGCGGCGGAATTTGCCGACCGCCATTTGTGTGCGCTGTTTGACGACCAAGCCGCTTTGGACGAGTTGGCAAAATGCGCGGCGGTTACCACTGAATTTGAAAACGTCAATGCCGACGCGATGCGTTTTCTGGCAAAACATAGCAACGTTTCCCCCAGCGGCGACTGCGTGGCCATCGCGCAAAATCGTATTCAGGAAAAAGCGTGGATACGCAAAGCGGGGCTGCAAACCGCGCCGTATCAAGCGATTTGCCGTTCAGACGACATCAGCGAAGCAAGCGCGCAATTTTTGCCCGGCATCTTGAAAACGGCTACGTTGGGCTATGACGGTAAAGGTCAAATCCGCGTCAAAACGGTGGACGAACTCAAAGCTGCGTTTGCCGAACACGGCGGCGTGGATTGCGTTTTGGAAAAAATGGTGGATTTGCGCGGCGAGATTTCCGTTCTCGTATGTCGTCTGAACAATGAAAACGTGCAAACCTTCGACCCCGCTGAAAACATCCACGAAAACGGCATCCTCGCCTATTCCATCGTCCCCGCGCGGTTGAGTGCCGACGTGCAGCAACAGGCGCGGCAGATGGCGCAACGCTTGGCGGACGAATTGGATTATGTCGGCGTGTTGGCGGTGGAAATGTTCGTCGTCGGCGACACGCATGAATTGGTCGTCAACGAAATCGCCCCGCGCCCGCACAATTCCGGCCACCATACGCTGGATGCCTGCGCCGCAGACCAGTTCCAGCAGCAGGTACGCATCATGTGCAACCTGCCGCCCGCCGACACCAACTTGCTTTCTTCATGCTGCATGGCGAATATCTTGGGCAACGTTTGGCAGGAAGACGGCGGCGAACCGAATTGGCTGCCGTTGCAAAGCAATCCGAATGCACACCTGCACTTATACGGCAAAAAAGCCGCGCGGAAAGGCCGCAAAATGGGGCATTTCACTGTTTTGTCCGCCGATGCCGATACTGCTTTTGAAGCGGCAGTGAAACTGCATCAAAGTTTATAATTTGCTAATTTTTAGAATGTTCAGACGACCTCAGAATCAATCAAGGTCGTCTGAAAGCTAGATATAACGTACCGAATCATGAGCCTGTTGACCATACTCCGTCCCGCCACAGTACAAGATTGCCAAGCCATCCATAATGCCCATCTTCATGCCGCCCAATTTGCCTGCATTCGAAGCTACGACGAAAACGTGCTTCAGGCATGGGAGGCGCTATTGGATACTGAAAGCTACCGCCATACCATCGACGATCCGGATAAGGCTTTGTGGGTGGTGGAATACAAAGGGGCCATCCGTGGATTTTTTCAAGTCGATTTTAAGGAAGCGCAATTAGACGCGCTTTATGTGCATCCGATTTTCCACAATCAAGGTTTGGGTACAGCTTTGCTGAGGCGTGCCGAAGAGTTGGCGCACCATGCCGGATTGAGTTTTTTAAAACTTTATGCTTCGCTCAATTCTGTTCCTTTTTACCGCATCAACCGTTATGAGTCTTTGGGTTCTGCGGTGTTACAGTTGAATCGGGAAGTCAAAGTCGAATGCGAATTAATGCGGAAATATCTTTAGTTAGATAGAACCGTAAATTATTTTCCCATTTTCAGACGACCTTGTTTGTAAAAGAGGTCGTCTGAAAATCATTTAGCGTTTCAGGTATCCATTTATGAAAACAGATTTCCAATCTACCCTTCAGGCCTTAGGCAAGCAGGCGAAAAAAGAAGCAGAAGAAAAGGCCGCAGCAAAAGCAGCAGCTAAAAAGCAGGAAGCCGAGAATGCCGATTTTGCAAGTATGGTCGGGACGGTAACCCCGTTGAAACAAACTTCGCAATATTATTCTGCTCCACGCGATAAATCGCCGATAAAGCCACGTCCGAAAGAAGTATCTTCATTAGATGAAGAAGATTATTTTTATATCGGCAGCAGCGGTTGGGATGAGCCGCCTGCTTCGTTCAGTAAGAACGGGCAAGGTAAAAACGACCTACAACGCTTGCGTAACGGCCATTATCCCGTCGTTGCTGATGTTGATTTGCACGGCTATACGCAAGAAGAAGCGCAACAGGTATTAAATGAGTTCATCGTGTTTGTCCAAAAGCGCGGCGTTTGTGCCGAAATTGTCCACGGCAGCGGACTGGGTTCGGCAGGCTATAAACCTGTTTTAAAAAATATGACGCGCCGTTGGCTGATGCAGCATCCAGATGTTCTTGCCTATATCGAACCTCGCGAGGGTAATGACGGCGCTGTCCGCATCCTTATCAAACGCCGGCATTCGGAGGAGCGGTAAAAGGGTCGTCTGAAATATAGCAGCAAAGCTATTTCAAAAACGGTTAAAAGGTTATTTCGGTTTTTTTCATTTTATTTTCGTTTTTGTATTAAAAAGAAAATTAAATAGGAAAAATTTGATTTTTTTTGAATATATTAAATTGAAATTTGCTAGTTATACCGTTTACTGATACGATTCGAAGCGAAGCAGATTCAAATAAATTCACCAGTGCGTCTTTTGTTTTTAATCCAGTTTTAACTGCTTGAAAAGATTTAGATTATCTAATTTTATTTGATTTGATTTTAGAAATTTTCGTTTTTGTATATCAATTTTCGCAAACGAAAACATTAGGGGTATAACCCTCCGTGAATAACACTCAACATAAGGATAGATACTATGTCCACCCAATTACACGATGTTGACCCGATTGAAACCCAAGAGTGGTTGGACGCGTTAAGCTCAGTTCTAGAATACGAAGGCAGCGAACGCGCGCAATACCTGTTGGAACATCTGGTTAAATACAGCCGCGATAAAGGCGTCCGTATGCCTCACGGCACAACCACCCCGTATTTGAATACCGTTTCGGTTGAAGACGAAAAAGGCATTCCGGGCGATCAAAACATCGAACACCGTATCCGTGCATTCGTGCGCTGGAACGCCGCCGCCATCGTATTGCGCGCCGGTAAAAAAGATTTGGAGCTGGGTGGTCATATCGCATCTTTCCAATCCGCAGCAACCATGTACGAAGTGGGTTTCAACCACTTCTGGAAAGCTAAAGGCGAAGGCGAAGAAGGTGATTTGGTATTCTTCCAAGGCCACGTTTCTCCAGGCATCTATGCCCGCGCTTTCGTTGAAGGCCGTCTGACTGAAGACCAACTGAACAATTTCCGTCAGGAAGTGGACGGACATGGTCTGCCTTCTTACCCTCATCCGCACTTGCTGCCTGATTTCTGGCAATTTCCGACCGTATCTATGGGTTTGGGTCCGATCATGGCGATTTACCAAGCCCGTTTCCTGAAATACCTGGAATCCCGCGGTCTGGCAAAAACCAAAGGCCGTAAAGTATGGGTATTCTGCGGCGACGGCGAAATGGACGAACCTGAATCGCAAGGCGCAATCGCATTGGCAGCACGTGAAGGTTTGGACAACCTGATTTTCGTCATCAACTGTAACCTGCAACGTTTGGACGGTCCTGTCCGCGGTAACGGCAAAATCATCCAAGAATTGGAAGGCAACTTTGCCGGCGCAGGCTGGAATGTCGTTAAAGTCATCTGGGGCAGCCGTTGGGACCGTCTCTTGGCAAAAGACAAAGACGGCATCCTGCGCAAACGCATGGAAGAATGTTTGGATGGTGACTACCAAACTTACAAATCCAAAGACGGCGCGTACGTCCGCGAACACTTCTTCAATACCCCTGAATTGAAAGCATTGGTTGCCGATATGACCGATGAGCAAATCTGGGCATTGAACCGCGGCGGTCACGACCCTCAAAAAGTGTACAACGCTTATGACCTCGCAGCTAACCATGCAGACGGCAAACCTACCGTAATTTTGGCGAAAACCATTAAAGGTTATGGTATGGGTGCATCCGGTGAAGGTCAAAACGTTGCCCACCAAGCCAAAAAAATGGACAAAGCGTCTCTGAAACAATTCCGCGACCGCTTTGACATTCCGGTTACCGACGAGCAAATCGACAGCGGCGATCTGCCTTACCTGACTTTCGCTCCCGACAGCGAAGAGTACAAATATTTGCACGCACGCCGCGAAGCTTTGGGCGGCTACCTGCCTCAACGCAAGCCTACCCAAGAAGTTCTGGAAGTGCCTGAGTTGTCAGCATTTGAGACTCAACTGAAATCCAGCGGCGACCGTGAATTCTCAACCACCATGGCTTTCGTCCGCATCCTGTCTACTCTGTTGAAAGACAAAAAAATCGGCAAACGTGTCGTACCTATCGTTCCTGACGAAAGCCGTACCTTTGGTATGGAAGGCATGTTCCGCCAATACGGTATTTGGAACCCGAAAGGCCAACAATACACCCCGCAAGACAAAGACCAACTGATGTTCTATAAAGAGTCTGTTGACGGTCAAATCCTGCAAGAAGGTATTAACGAGCCAGGCGCGATGGCTGACTGGATTGCTGCAGCGACCAGCTATGCCAACAGCGACTTCGCGATGATTCCGTTCTACATTTACTACTCTATGTTCGGTTTCCAACGTGTCGGCGACTTGGCATGGGCTGCCGGCGATATGCACGCACGCGGCTTCCTGCTGGGTGGTACTGCCGGTCGTACAACCTTGAACGGTGAAGGTCTGCAACACGAAGACGGCCACAGCCACATTCAAGCTGATTTGATCCCGAACTGCGTTTCTTACGATCCGACCTTCCAATACGAAGTAGCCGTTATCGTACAAGACGGTCTGCGCCGCATGTATGCCAATAACGAAGACGTGTTCTACTACATTACCCTGATGAACGAGAACTACACTCATCCGGATATGCCCGAAGGCGTGGAACAAGACATCCTGAAAGGTATGTACTTGCTGAAAGCCGGCGGTAAAGGCGACAAGAAAGTTCAATTGATGGGTTCTGGTACCATCCTGCAAGAAGTGATTGCCGGTGCCGAATTGCTGAAAGCCGACTTCGGCGTAGAAGCAGACATTTGGTCTTGCCCATCCTTCAACCTGCTGCACCGCGATGCCATCGAAGTAGAACGTTTCAACCGCCTGCATCCGCTGGAAGCTGAAAAAGTGCCTTTCGTTACCTCGCAACTGCAAGGTCATGACGGTCCGGTTATCGCCGCTACCGACTATATCCGCAGCTATGCCGACCGTATCCGCGCGTACATCCCGAACGACTACCATGTCTTGGGTACCGATGGTTTCGGCCGTTCCGACAGCCGTGCCAACCTGCGCCGCTTCTTCGAAGTGGACCGCTACAACGTTGCCGTGGCAGCATTGAGCGCATTGGCAGAACAAGGCAAAGTCAGCAAAGAAACCGTTCAACAAGCCATCGAAAAATACGGCATCAATGCCGACGTGGCGCCAAGCTGGAAACGCTAATCCTGTTTTTAGACGACCTCAAAGTCAATTTGCTTGCGGGGTCGTCTGAATTAAGAATACGTTGACGGTTTGTATAACGGATAAACCTCCAGTTAACAAGCAGCGGGCGCAAGTTGTGCAAAAGGTTCGAAGCGCAGAAAGGCTGCTCTGGAAATGGTTATCCGTGCCGGAAAACATAAGTGATGTCGTCTGAAACTGTTTTTCAGGCGACCTCAAACCGAAATCATCAAAGGAACTCAAATGAGTATCGTAGAAATCAAAGTACCCGATATCGGAGGTCATGAAAACGTCGATATCATCGCCGTAGAAGTCAAAGCGGGAGACACTATCGCCGTTGACGACACCCTGATTACACTGGAAACCGACAAAGCCACTATGGACGTACCTGCCGATGCAGCAGGCGTTGTGAAAGAAGTAAAAGTCAAAGTCGGTGACAAAATCTCCGAAGGCGGCGTGATTCTGACCGTTGAAACCGGTACTGCCGCTGCTGAAGCTGCTCCGGCTCCTGCCGCTGAAGCACAACCTGCGCCTGTCGCTGCGCCCGCTGCCGTTCCCGCAGGCGGTGTAACCGTTCAAGTAGCCGTTCCCGACATTGGCGGTCATACTGATGTAGATGTAATCGCCGTTGAAGTCAAAGTGGGTGACACCGTTTCCGAAGACGACACGCTGATTACTTTGGAAACCGACAAAGCGACCATGGACGTACCTTGTACTGCCGCCGGTGTCGTTAAAGCCGTATTCCTGAAAGTCGGCGACAAAGTATCCGAAGGTACTGCCATTATCGAAGTGGAAACCGCCGGTTCTGCCGCCGCTCCCGCGCCTGCTCAAGCCGCTGCGCCGGCAGCAGCACCAGCTCCGGCTGCTGCGCCTGCCGCCGCTCCGGCTCCTGTTGCCGCTCCTGCACCAGCTGCTGCCAAAATCGACGAAGCCGCTTTTGCCAAAGCACACGCGGGTCCATCCGCACGCAAACTGGCGCGCGAATTGGGCGTAGATTTGGGTCAAGTCAAAGGTACCGGCTTGAAAGGCCGTATCATGGGCGACGACATTAAAGCCTTTGTGAAATCTGTAATGCAAGGCGGTGCGGCGAAACCTGCTGCTGCCGGCGCATCTTTGGGCGGCGGTCTGGACTTGCTGCCGTGGCCTAAAGTGGACTTCTCCAAATTCGGTAATGTCGAAGTTAAAGAATTGTCCCGCATTAAGAAAATTTCCGGTCAAAACCTGTCCCGCAACTGGGTAGTCATTCCGCACGTTACCGTTCACGAAGAAGCGGACATGACCGAACTGGAAGAATTCCGCAAACAGCTGAACAAAGAGTGGGAACGTGAAGGCGTGAAACTGTCTCCGTTGGCGTTCATCATCAAAGCCTCCGTTTCCGCGCTGAAAGCCTTCCCTGAATTCAACGCTTCTTTGGACGGCGACAATCTGGTTCTGAAAAACTACTTCAACATCGGTTTCGCAGCCGATACGCCGAACGGCTTGGTTGTTCCCGTTATCAAAGACGTGGATCAAAAAGGTCTGAAAGAAATCAGCCAAGAGCTGACCGAATTGTCTAAGAAAGCCCGCGAAGGCAAGCTCAAACCGCAAGAAATGCAAGGCGCCTGCTTTACCATTTCCAGCTTGGGCGGCATCGGCGGTACAGGCTTCACTCCGATTGTGAACGCACCTGAAGTTGCTATTTTGGGTGTGTGCAAATCCCAAATCAAACCGGTTTGGAACGGTAAAGAGTTCGCTCCGCGCCTGATGTGTCCGTTGAGCCTGTCCTTCGACCACCGCGTTATCGACGGTGCCGCCGGTATGCGCTTCACCGTATTCCTGGCGAACCTGTTGAAAGACTTCCGCCGCATTACCCTGTAATCCGAGCGTATTTCAGACGACCTTCGGTACACAACCCGACAGGTCGTCTGAAAACAGAAGTCCGAATATCATTCAGAAAGATTAGACATGAGCTTAGTTGAATTGAAAGTGCCCGACATTGGCGGACACGAAAATGTAGATATTATTGCGGTTGAAGTGAACGTAGGCGACACCATCGCCGTTGACGATACCCTGATTACCCTGGAAACCGACAAAGCGACGATGGACGTGCCTGCCGAAGTTGCGGGCGTCGTCAAAGAAGTCAAAGTCAAAGTCGGCGACAAAATCTCCGAAGGCGGCTTGATTGTAGTCGTTGAAGCCGAAGGCGCGGCTGCCGCTCCTAAAGCCGAAGCACCTGCTGCTGCCCCTGCGCAAGAAGCCCCCAAAGCTGCCGCTCCTGCACCGCAAGCGGCGCAATTCGGCGGTTCTGCCGATGCAGAGTACGACGTGGTTGTATTGGGTGGCGGTCCCGGCGGTTACTCCGCTGCATTTGCCGCAGCCGATGAAGGTCTGAAAGTTGCCATCGTCGAGCGTTACAAAACCTTGGGCGGCGTTTGCTTGAACGTCGGCTGTATCCCTTCCAAAGCCTTGTTGCACAACGCTGCGGTTATCGACGAAGTGCGCCACTTGGCTGCCAACGGCATCAAATACCCCGAGCCTGAACTCGACATCGACATGTTGCGCGGCTACAAAGAAGGCGTGGTTTCCCGCCTGACTACCGGTTTGGCAGGTATGGCAAAAGGCCGTAAAGTGGACGTTATCCAAGGCGACGGTCAATTCTTGGATCCGCACCACTTGGAAGTGTCGCTGACTACCGGCGACGTGTACGAGCAAGCTACGCCTACTGGCGAGAAAAAAATCGTTGCGTTTAAAAACTGTATCATTGCAGCGGGCAGCCGCGTAACCAAGCTGCCGTTTATCCCTGAAGATCCGCGCATCATCGATTCCAGCGGTGCTTTGGCTCTGAAAGACGTACCGGGCAAGCTGCTGATTATCGGTGGCGGTATCATCGGCCTTGAAATGGGTACGGTTTACAGCACACTGGGTTCACGCCTTGACGTCGTTGAAATGATGGACGGCCTGATGCAAGGTGCAGACCGCGATTTGGTGAAAGTATGGCAAAAACAAAACGAATATCGTTTTGACAACATCATGATCAACACCAAAACCGTTGCAGTCGAGCCGAAAGAAGACGGCGTCTACGTTACCTTCGAAGGAGCGAACGCGCCGAAAGAGCCACAACGCTACGATGCCGTATTGGTTGCCGCCGGCCGTGCGCCTAATGGCAAACTCATCAGCGCCGAAAAAGCAGGTGTTGCCGTAACCGACCGCGGCTTCATCGAAGTCGACAAACAAATGCGTACCAATGTGCCGCACATCTACGCCATCGGCGACATCGTCGGTCAGCCTATGTTGGCGCACAAAGCCGTTCACGAAGGCCACGTTGCCGCTGAAAACTGCGCCGGACACAAAGCTTACTTCGACGCACGCGTGATTCCGGGCGTGGCTTACACCGCTCCCGAAGTGGCATGGGTTGGCGAAACCGAATTGTCTGCCAAAGCATCCGGCCGCAAAATCACCAAAGCCAACTTCCCATGGGCGGCCTCCGGCCGTGCGATTGCCAACGGTTGCGATAACGGCTTCACCAAGCTGATTTTTGATGCCGAAACCGGCCGCATCATCGGTGGCGGTATCGTCGGTCCGAACGGCGGCGATATGATTGGCGAAATCTGTCTGGCCATCGAAATGGGTTGCGACGCTGAAGACATCGGTAAAACCATCCACCCGCACCCGACCTTGGGCGAATCCATCGGTATGGCTGCCGAAGTGGCGCTGGGTACTTGTACCGACCTGCCGGCTCAAAAGAAAAAATAAATGTATTCAGTCAGTTGAATTAAACTGCTGATATTGCATTTATCAGTCAAAGGTCGTCTGAATCTTTCAGACGACCTTTTCGTCAAACAGCATATTGTCAGTGATAGTGATTTCATTAACGATATACTGGATTAACTTTAAACCAGTACGGCGTTGC
>NZ_KV812081.1:19900-33336 GCF_001813335.1 Neisseria sp. HMSC055H02
TCCTGATTTAAATTTAATCCACTATATAATGAATGAACAAGAATGCGTGCCTAAGCTTCAAGTGAGCCATTTAGTCATGCTTTAAAACAGCAAACAAACGAGTTCGGCAGGATTGATACTGTCAGCAGCTTGGCTTATGCTTGTTTATCAACGATAAACCGAACCGTTTAACGGTTGACCCCATACATTCAGAGGTCGTCTGAAACCATATCGCAGATTTTTAGACGACCTTTCCCCAGTTTTATCAGATACAAGAAATGATTTATGAACGAAATAACTCTGGATTCCACCGTTCCTGAAGCGCACAAACGCTCCATCCGCAGCTTTGTGTTGCGTCAAGGACATATGACTGCGGCGCAGCAGCGTGCCATTGATACGATGTGGCCGCAATTCGGCATCGATTACCAAGATTCCGTGTTGGATTTGAATCAGCGTTTCGGCAGCGACCGTCCCAAGGTGTTGGAAATCGGTTTCGGCATGGGTGTGGCGACTGTTGAAATTGCCAAGCGCCTGCCTGATACCGACTTTTTGGCGATTGATGTGCACGGTCCCGGCGTCGGCAACATTTTGAAATTGATTGAAGAAGAACGCATCGGCAATATCCGCGTGATGCGGCACGATGCGGTCGAAGTGGTGGAAAATATGCTTTCAGACGACGTACTCGACGGCATCCACATTTTCTTTCCCGACCCTTGGCACAAAAAACGCCATAACAAACGCCGCTTGGTGCAAACGCCGTTTGTGCAGAAACTGCTGCCCAAGCTGAAAGTCGGTGGTTATATCCATCTGGCGACCGACTGGGAAGAATACGCGCAGCAGATGCTGGAAGTGTTGAGCGGTTTTGACAATTTGCAAAATACCGCCGCTGATTACGCGCCTACGCCCGACTACCGTCCCGAAACGAAATTTGAAGCCCGCGGCAAACGTTTGGGGCACGGCGTTTGGGATTTGGTTTTCAAACGCATCAAATAAACCGATTGGAGAATCTCCCATGTTTACAGGTATCGTCCAAGGTGTCGGCGAAATTATCGCTATCCGCGAACCGTCCGCCGATTTCCGTACCCATGTCGTCAAACTGCCCGATGGGATGACCGAGCATCTGCAAATCGGCGCATCCGTCGCCAACAACGGCTGCTGCCTGACCATTACCCAAATCAACGGCAATGCGGTCAGCTTTGATTTGATGAAAGAAACCTTGGAAAAGACCAATTTGGGTCGTCTGAAAACGGGAGATGCCGTCAATCTCGAACGTGCCGCCCGTTTCGGCGATGAAATCGGCGGACACGTCATGAGCGGGCATATCATGACGACTACGCAGATTACGCGGATAGAGCGAAGCGAGTTTAACCGTACGGTATGGTTTGCACTGCCGACTGAACTCAAACCCTATATTTTGAGCAAAGGCTTTGTCGGCTTGGACGGTTGCAGCCTGACCATAGGCGATGTTGCCGAAACGGAATTCAATGTCCACCTGATTCCGGAAACTTTGACGCGCACTTTGTTTGGCAGCCGGAAAGAGGGTGACATCATCAATATCGAAATCGATCCGCAAACCCAAGCCGTTGTCGATACCGTAATGCGCGTGATGGCGCAGCAAAATCCTGCTACATCAGGACGATAGGAGCACATATGAAACTCGCCGCCTTTTTGCAAAAAGCCTATTCCGTTTTGGACCGTCTTGATTTGGTGTTGCCCGAAAAACCCGGTAAAACCGACTGGAACGCTTTGGCATACCGTTGGCACAGCGTCGGTAAAAAAGGGATTTTGGAGAGCCTGCCAAACCCGCATACATTCCCGCTCGACCGTCTGGCTGCCGTCGGGACGCAAACCGAAAAACTCAAACGCAATACCGAGCAGTTTTTGGCAGGCCGCTCTGCGAATAATGTTTTGATGAGCGGTTCGCGCGGAACGGGCAAATCCTCGCTGGTCAAAGCCCTGTTGCACGAATATGCCGAACAAGGGCTGCGCCTGATTGAAGTTGATAAGAGCGATTTGGTCAGTCTGCCTGCGCTGCTTTCCTTGTTGAAAGACCGTCCCGAAAAATTTATCGTATTCTGCGATGACCTGTCGTTTGAAACCGGTGATGAAACCTACAAAGCCCTAAAAACCGCATTGGACGGCGGTTTGTCGCAAAGATGCAGCAAAGTGTTGGTGTACGCGACGTCCAACCGGCGCCACCTGATGCCTGAATATATGGATGAAAATATCGGGACAACGGGCATACGCGGCGAAATTCATCAAAAAGAAGCTGTTGAGGAAAAAATTTCCCTGTCCGACCGTTTCGGTTTGTGGTTGAGTTTTTATCCGTTTGATCAAAACGACTACCTCCAAGCGGTTGAAAATTGGTTGGATGATTTCGGCGTGGATTTTGATGAAACGGCACACAAGGCGGCATTGCAATGGGCGCAAATGCGTGGCAACCGCTCGGGGCGTTCAGCTTGGCAGTTTGCGTGCGATTGGGCGGGACGTTTGCCGGAACAACGGGTTTTGGATTGAGTTTTTGGGAAATAGGTCTGCCGTACTGAAATCTGCGGGAGGATAATGATTGGTAACGCTTTTTTCGCTTCAATTTCTTCCGACAGCATCGCTTTGAATCTCTATATGAGGTCTTTGCAAAATTCCCCAAAATCCTCTAAATTCCCCCCAAGACACTTAGGGGATTTTCCATAAGCACCTTCTTCCAGCAAACCGCACAAGCCAGGCTAAGTGTGTCTGTTGCCGCCTAAAAGGCGGCCCGGATTCCTGATTATAAGGTGTCTGGGGAGAATTAAGGGGGTATTTGGGTAGAATTAGGAATAATTAGGGATAGAAACAGCCGAAAACCTGTGTTTGGGTTTCGGCTGTCGAGGGAATCGACAGGCTTAAAGAAAAGATAATTAATTGATGATATAGGTTTCACTTTTCACTGAGTGAAAGAACTAGGTCCTTGCAATCATCTTTCAGCCAAGCAAGGCTGTCTGCCTCAATACCCCTTTTGATTGGACTTGCTCTCGACAATCTGCCCATTGCCCGTAAGTATGACTTTCTGCATCAGTGCAGATATGCTTTGAGCAAGTCTTAAAGTGCCTTTAACCGGGCATTTATCACAGTCGTTAACGGCAGTGACTGCTGTACCGGATTCCATTTGCACTAATAACGCTGATCTGATCTTTTCAGCCGCCGATAAACCAGGTCCGAATAACGTTAGCAATACCTACATCTGCGCACAGGATATTGGAACCTTGTCCGCTCAATCGGTGCCTGATTAGGCTCAACAGATTGGGAAGTGTACCTGACCAAGTTCTACGGTTAATGAGTTTTGCCAATGTCTCGGGTAGAAAACATTTTAAAAATATCAATCCATTGATATTTAATGTTATTTTTAATTTATATTAAAAACAATTCGGCACGCAGCATTAACAGAACCTAGTTCCATTACATGAATGCACTTGTGACTATCGTACTTTTTATAGGGATAACTAACTACGTCAATCCAAAGTAACCTGTTATTCACTCAGTGAACAAGGGCTTTTCCACGTTTCAAACCGCCATATGTCTGCCAATATTCATCCTTCTTTGAGAATGGGCTGAAAAAAATTTTAGGGCTTTTTGCTGCTAATATAGCAGGTACCGATATATACAATGGATATATACAATGGATGCGCACCTGACATTGTATATATCCCAACGGTAAATTATCCGCCACGACGCAGTGTGGAACACAATCTGCCGTGGACAATGGATTAACTAAGCCGCTTAAAGGCGAACTCTAAATTTGGAGAAAAAATGCAAACAGAAAGACGACTCAGGTTACCAGATGTCCGCCACATGGTTGGCTACGGTACTAGACCACTTACTGCAAATCCTAATTACTCATATGGAGGATTGAATATGCTGAACCAAATCCAGTTGAAATGATACGCTGAATTGTCAGGCTATTCAGAAAAGGCTTTAAGGGACAAAATTAGTACCGGCGTTTGGGTAGAGGGACTAAACTACTACCGTGCGCCCGACCGCCACATCTTAATCAACGTAAAATAGGTAGAAAAATGGCAACGAAACGAATACCAACCGGTGTAGTTATCCGCGATCGCAGTATAAAAATCAAAATATGGTTCATGTATCAGGGTAAATGATGTTGGGAAAGCCTGCCGCTCAAGCCCACCACTGCCAATATCAGCCACGCCACTAAACTCAGAGAAGAAGTATAGACCCTAATCGCCATCGGCTTATTCGACTACGCCGAACTCTTCCCAGACTCCAAACGGGCGGAAGAAACGAAGCGCGGCCCCACCTTCCGGTGAGATGGCCGAAGCACAGCACCATGAAGATGATAATTGAAAATTATTTCCGCTGGATTGACTTGGCCGACAAGCAGCGTAAAAAGTCTAAAATCGAGCAGCTTTTTGATGGGAAATGTGCCAATAATGTGCCAAAAAACACAAAAATTAAGATAAGTATTGGATACTTATCGGATATCTTGGTGGAGGCGGGGGGAATTGAACCCCCGTCCGAAAGTCCTCTACAGAGCGTTCTACATACTTAGTCGTGTCTATTTAAAATCTCGTTCCTATCATGCCGACCGACAGGCCTTCTAGAAACCAGTTACCTTGAATCTTATTTCCCACCAAGTAACCCGGCGGAAAACCAGTCAATGTAAGATGACGTTGCGGTAGCTTGCGCTACACAGCCCATTGACAGACTGCTGCAACGGCAGGCCTTAAGCGGCCAGTGCGTAAGTTTCGTCGTTTGCGACTATTTAGATTCAGTGTTTTACGGGAAATCTGAGACCCCGGTATGCCCGCATCTGCTTTGCAACCCCCGTCGAAACCAAGATCGCCCCCAGATGTGAAGGATTGATTATACGTCTACTAGGCTGTTTTGCCAAGCAGAACGGGTATAACAATGGTCGTCTGAACACGCAGTTCAGCTTTCAGACGACCTTTTACCTGCCCCTCTCTCGTTTCAGCCCTTCCCTTTCGCCGCCAACATATCCAACATCCCTGCCAGATGACTTCTGCCCTCTTCCTTGCTCACAATCGGCTCGCCGCCTTTGCGTCCTAAAATCTTGATATCTTCCTGCGGCATTTCGTCTATGAAGCGGCTGGGTTCGGGGAACTGCCATGTGCCTTGTTTTTTGCGTTTGACGCAATGGGTCAGCGTAAGCTGGCGTTTGGCGCGGGTAATGCCGACGTACATCAGGCGGCGTTCTTCTTCGACGTTGTCTTCTTCGATGCTGTCGTTGTGCGGCAGGATGCCCTCTTCGCAGCCGACGAGGAAGACGTAAGGGTATTCCAAGCCTTTTGAGGCGTGCAGGGTCGAGAGTTTGACGGCATCGACTTCTTCTTCGCTTTTGCCTTCCAAGAGCGTCATTAGGGCGACGGTTTGGGCAAGTTCGATGATGTTTTTGCCGTCTTGTTCGCCTTTGCGCTCTAGCCAGCCTGTCAGGTCGCTGACGTTGCGCCATTTGATTTCGCCGGCTTTGCCTTCTTCGCTGGCAAGCAGATGGTTTTCGTAGTCGATTTCTTTGAGCAGGCCGTTGATGAGTTCCCCAGCTTCACTGGTTTCCGCTTTGGCGCGGTAGCTGCCGAACATATCCATAAAGGCTTGCAGGTGTTGGCGGTTGGTATTGTTCAGCAAGGCAAGGGCTTCTTCGGTTTGTGCGGCTTCATACAGGCTGCATTCGTGTTCGTGCGCGTAGGTGTTGAGCTTGCCCAGTGTAACGTCGCCGATGCCGCGTTTGGGTGTGGTTACGGCGCGCAGGAAGGCGGGATCGTCGTTGGGATTGGCAAGCAGACGTAAATAGGACAAAACGTCTTTGATTTCGGCTTTGTCGAAAAAACTCTGCCCGCCGGAAAGTTGATAGGGAACGCGCGCGCTGCGCAAGGCTTCTTCAAAAATCCGCGCCTGATGGTTGCCGCGGTATAACACGGCGAAATCGGCGTATTGGGTTTTGTCGCCGCCGACCAGCTTCTGCTTGACGATTTGGCTGACAACCCAGTCGGCTTCGTGTTGCTCGTTTTGGCAGGCAACGACTTTGACGATTTCGCCTTCACCGAACTGCGACCAAAGTTTTTTGGTGAACAGCTTGGGGTTGTTTTCGATCACTTTGTTGGCAATTTTGAGAATCCGCGCGGTGGAGCGGTAGTTTTGCTCCAGCTTGATGACCTTCATCTGCGGATAGTCTTCCTGCATTTTGCGCAGGTTTTCCATGTTCGCGCCGCGCCATGCGTAGATGGACTGGTCGTCGTCGCCGACGGCGGTAAACATGCCTTCCGCGCCGGTCAAGAGTTTCATCAGCGTAAATTGGCAGGTATTGGTGTCTTGGCATTCGTCAACCAACAGATAACGCAACCGCCGCTGCCATTTGTTGCGCACTTCGCTGTTTTGCTGCAACAGCACGGCGGGCAGGCGGATTAAGTCGTCGAAGTCCACCGCCTGATAGCTTTGCAAGGTTTCCTGATAGCTCGCATACACGCGCGCAATTTGTTCTTCCCAGGCGTTGGAGGTTGTCTGAAGTACGTCTTCGGGCGTTTTCAAATCGTTTTCCCACAGGGAAATCTGGTGCTGCGCTTTGAATAAGGCTTCTTTTCCCGTGCCGCCCAAAAGTTCGCCGATGATTTTGGCGCTGTCGGTGGAATCGAGGATGGAGAAGTTTTTTTTGTAACCGATATGGTTCGCCTCTTCGCGCAGAATCTTCATGCCCAAAGAGTGGAACGTGCAAATCGTCAGCCCGCGCGTTCGCGACTTGGGCAACATTTTGGCGACGCGTTCCTGCATTTCCGTAGCGGCTTTGTTGGTGAAGGTAATTGCGGCGACGGTATGCGGCAGATAGCCGACGTTGACAATCAAATGTTTGATTTTTTGCGTAATCACGCCGGTTTTGCCGCTGCCGGCGCCGGCAAGCACGAGCAGAGGCCCGCCGAGGTATTTGACGGCGGCTTGCTGTTGGGGGTTGAGTTTCATGGGGAAAGAGTAGGGGAGTGTGTGAGGAAGAATTATATATAGTGGATTAACTTTAAACCAGTACGGCGTTGCCTCGCCCTTACCGTACTATCTGTACTGTCTGCGGCTTCGTCGCCTTGTCCTGATTTAAATTTAATCCACTATAACAGCCGTCGAAACGGGATGTAAGGAGGAGACAAAAGGTCGTCTGAAACCTTATTCCGAAAGATTTCAGACGACCATGTTATGTTGGACAGGCTATTCTTCAGAAACGGAAAAGAAAAGTTTTTCCTGTTTCAATACGTTGCCGTCTGCATCCGTAAGAGGGGATTGCGCTGCGGAAAACTTGATGACGGCAAGGCTTAAGCTGCCATTTTCAGTTAGCGCAGTGTTGATGATTTGTCCGGCTTCCGCATCTTCGGAAACCACGCCTACACCTGCTGCTTCCAATGAATCTCCGCTCAATACCGCCAGCCCGCGTTTTACTTGGCCTCGATATTGGGCGCGCGCAATAATTTCTTGACCGGGGTAGCAGCCTTTTTTGAAATGTACGCCGCCGATGATGTGTTGGTTGAGCATTTGTGCAACAGCGGTTTCTTTGGTCGCGGCAGAAATCCATGGGTAGCCGCTGCGGATTTCGTGCAGATTCCACGCATTTTCGGCTTGGGCATCATATTCGGGGAGCTGCGCCGCTTCACCGATTTTCAGACGACCTTTATGGGGTAGGGGAATGGTATATACACCGTTTTCCAGTGATGCCTCGAAAGAAAGGTTGGGTGAGTCGGGCGGGGTAGCATGGCAGCTTTCATCGAGCATGCCTGCAACGGCAAAATCGGGTAGGGGGGTAAATTCGACTTTGGCGCGCAATACGAACATACGCAGCCGTTTCACGATAGATTCAGCCAAATCCGCCGCCATGACCAGCAATAAATCTTCCCCTCGGTTTAATACAACCATATTCGCCAAAACACGTCCCTTAGGTGTGTTGTAAGTCGCGTAGCAGGCATGATTTACAGGTAAGTGATTAATGTCATTAGATAGTTGGCCATGGAGAAATGAAGCGCGATCTTCTCCGCCGACACGGATGACGCTGAAAAAAGGTAAACGGCTTTGCATAGGGAATCCTTCTATAACCTGTTTCCCGATTAAGGGATTGCGGATAGGTATTCTAGCTTATTTCACTTGGGGAATGTAGTAAAATGAGAGCTTACCAAGCATCAGCAAGAAAGAAACAGCATGATTGAATTATACGGAATCACAAATTGCGACACAGTTAAAAAGGCACGCAACTGGTTGGCTGAAAATAATATTGTGTACGAATTTTCCGATTTTAAGAAAAACGCCCCAAGCGAGGCAGTTATCCGTCAATGGTTGGAACAGGTTCCTTTGGAAATCCTGCTCAACAAACGTGGTACGACATGGCGCAAACTTGACGATGCCGACCGTCAAGCTGCCGAAAATAGTCCGGACGGGGCGGTCCGACTGATGGCGAAAAATCCAAGTTTGATCAAACGTCCGGTTTTGCGTAAAGAGGGCAGGGTTTACGTCGGATTTTCTGTCGAAAACTATCAGAAGATTTTTTCGGAATAAAACGTCGTCTGAAAGATGCGGAATCCTTGAAAAAACGCTACAATGCGCGTTTGCCATTAACCATTACGCCCTCAAACCAATATGTTCCATACCGTTGAAAAATATAAAACTCCCGCCCAAATCCTACTGGGTCTAATCGCGCTGACCTTTGTCGGCTTTGGTGTCGAAACTGCGAGAAACTCCGGCTCCGACTATATCGTCAAGGTCGGCAGCGAAAAAATAAGCGACCATACCTTGAATAATGCCGTACAGGCGGATCAGGCCGCAGGCGGCGGGCAAAGCCGCGAAGCCATATTTAGCGGGTTGGTTCAGCGTGCCTACCTGAAAGAGGGCGCAAAGATGATGGGCATAGACGTATCTATGGATCAGGTTAAGCAGGCTATTGTTGATGATCCGGCATTTCATGATGCCAACGGTAAGTTCAGTCAGGCATTGTTTACGCAATATCTGAGCCAACGCCGTATGTCCGAAGACCAATTTATTGATGATTTGCGCGAGCAGTTTGCCTTGCAAAATTTGATTAACCTGGTTCAAAACGGGGCAATTATCAGCGATTCTCAGGCAGAGCAGCTGATTAAGCTGACTCAGTCAAACCGTACCATCCGTTCATTTACATTCAGACCGGAAACATTTGCGGCACAAGTCAAAACGGATGATGCCACTTTGCAACGTTATTATGAAGCGCATAAAAAAGATTATCTGATTCCCCAAGCCGTGAAGCTTGAATACGTTGCCCTTAATGCAGCTCATTTGGCGGAAAAACAAAGCGTCAGTGCGGATGAGGTCAAAAAAGTATTCGACGAAGAAGTTGCCGCATTGCCACAAAATGCCCCCAAGCCTGAGTTCGATAAAGAAAAAGAACGCATTGAGGCTGCTTTGAAACTTAAAAAAGCCTCCGCCGATTTTAATGCCTCCAAAGAAAAACTCGCTGAAGAAGCGTTTAATCATCCGAATTCCTTAGATGAGGCGGCGAAAAAACTAGGTTTGAAAATCGAAACTTCCGATCAATGGCTGACGCAGGCCGATGCCAAAGCAGCAGGTATGCCCGATGCGTTGACTAGCGCGGCATTCAGCGAAGATGTCTTGAAGAAAAAACACAATTCAGACATTATCAATATTGACAACAATACCGTTTGGGTCGTTCGCGCCAAAGAAGTCCGTGAAGAAAAAACAGCCGGATTTACCGAAGCGAGAGATAAAGTTCAGACTGCCTATGTCCGTAGCGAATCGGTAAAACTTGCCGAGAAGAAAGCGCAAGAAACTTTGGCGGACTTGAAAGCAGGAAAGAACGTAGATTTACAATGGTCGCCCGTTGAGCAGTTGTCAGCACAGGACGCTCGAAAATCCATGCCGCCCGAAGCCTACAACGAATTGGTCAAAGCCCGCCCTGCGAATGGCAAACCGGCTTTTGCTTTGTTGGAAGGGCTGCCTTCGCCGGTTATTATGGAAGTTCAAAGCATTGCTGCACCGGAAAATGTTTCTGCACAAATTCCCGCTGCCAAACAGGCTTTGGTACAAAATCAATCTGCCAATATATTCAGCCGGTTGCTGCAATATCTGAGTAAGCAGATTGAGCAGGTTCTGGGTTCGCAAAAACTGGATAATTCTGCCGAATAAAACGGCACATTTTAAGCAAACGGTCGGATATTCCCGACCGTTTCGTTTACAAATCCCTCAAAGGTCGTCTGAAAAAATGAGTAAATCACCCGATGCGTTGACACGCCTGATTAACGCTTTGAAAGTTCTGCCCAATGTCGGTCCCAAGTCTGCACAAAGGATGGCACATCAACTTTTGCAGCATAAACGGCAGGAAGCCGAAAATTTGGTTGAGGCTTTGCAATACGCTTTGTTGCAAGTTCAGCATTGCCGGATGTGCAACAATTTTTGCGAAAGTGATTTATGTGAGATTTGTTCGGATGCCAACCGTGATCCCTGCAGGCTGATGATAGTCCATATGCCTGCCGATGTTTCCAATATGGAAACAGCCAATTGCCATGACGGACTTTATTTCGTTTTAATGGGGCAGGTCAGTCCTGCCCAAGGCATGGATATTTCTCATATTTCTTTAGACAAACTGGTTGCGCGCCTGCAAAACAGCGAAGTTGAAGAAATCATTATTGCAACCAACTTTACCGCCGAAGGTGATGCGACGGCCTATGTGTTGGCAGAACTATTCAAACCTTTGCCCTATAAAGTCAGCCGCCTTGCGCGAGGCATTCCTTTAGGAGGAGAGCTTGAATACGTCGATGCGGGTACTTTGGCACAGGCAGTATATGAACGGCGTATGTTGAAAACCGATTCGATGGAAGAGTAGGGCAATCAACGCTAACAATGACAAAGGTCGTCTGAAAATGTTCAGACGACCTTTGTTATGAAAAAATGATGTAACGAAATCAATCGGATAAATTATTTACAGCTTACGCCTTGAATTTGCGGAGACGAACCGCTGCCGACTTTAAATGTACAGGTTGTCGCGCTGTTGCCGGATACGGTAACAATCCCGCTACCCGCATTCAGGCTGACAGGCTCTTTAACACCCATCCCGACTGCAGTCGCAGCCAGTTTTTGGACGTCTGCATCAGAGTAAGATGTGTTATTTGAACTAATTTTGATTTCTTTTGCGTATGAATTGGCACTCAAAGCCAAGCCGGCAGCAATGATGGGCAAAACCAAAATTTTACTGATTTTCATGAGGTTGTTTCCTTTTTTAATATCGGTAGTGTGTACCGTTTGCTCAGAATAAGGCCATATGACGGATTATGCAAGCCTCAGGGCGAAATTTACGGTACTTGGCAATTTGACCGTCGGCATTTACATACGGATGTCGGCTTATCGGAATGACTCGGACTAGGGCGGTATTTTACGGTACAATATCCGATTTTCAACATATACTGGAGCATTCGGATGGTTTCTTTGGAAACATGGATCGGACTTCGCTATCTCAGGGCGAAAAAACGCAATGGATTCATGTCGTTTATCACCATGATTTCAATTATCGGTATTGCATTAGGCGTTACCGCTCTGATTACCGTACTGTCTGTAATGAACGGTTTTCAAAAGGAAATCAGAGGGCAGTTACTGAATGTCGCCCCCCATGCTGAAATCGGTTATTACGATAATAGCAATGGGTTAGGATGGCAAAACCTTCGTGAAATCGTCAAAGATAAAAAAGAAGTGCTGGCAAGCGCGCCTTACATATCCGATCAAGCCTTGCTTGCCAATGCGGGGGAAGTTAGAGGGGTTCAAATCCGCGGTATCTTACCATCCGAAGAAAAGAATGTTGTAGATTATGGAAAAGATATGCCTGCGGGCAGTTTCGACAGTCTGAAACCCGGTAACTTCGATATTATTTTAGGAGAAGGCCTGGCTCAAGCTTTAGGCGCGGAAGTCGGAGGAAAAGTTACCGTTATCACCCCTGAGGGCAATGTTACCCCCGCAGGCGTCGTACCTCGTCTGAAACAGTTCAACGTCGTAGGCTTAGTCAAAACAGGCGTATATGAAGTAGACAATTCCCTGGCGATGACGCATATCCAAGATGCACAAGTATTGTATAGATTGGGTGAAAATTTCGGCGGGCTGCGCCTGAAACTGGCTGATCCGCAAAATGCTCCCTCGTTTACTGCAAATTTAATCCCGCCTTCCAAAAAAGATTCAATTTGGGTTAGAGACTGGACGTTCAATAACCGCAGCTACTTTGAAGCAGTAGAGTTGGAAAAACGCATGATGTTCATCATCCTGACGTTGATTATCGCCGTTGCAGCCTTCAATTTGGTATCGTCCTTAGTGATGGCGGTAACGGAGAAACAAGCCGATATTGCCATTTTGCGCACATTGGGTCTTGCGCCATCAGGAGTTATGAAAATTTTCATGGTACAAGGGGCTTTTGCAGGCTTTTTTGGAACGCTTATCGGCGTGGTATGCGGCGTATTACTCGGTTGGAATGTCGGCAAAATCGTTGCATTCTTTGAAAAAATTTTCGGCGTCCACCTTATCAACTCGCAAATCTATTTTATCGACTATTTGCCTAGCGACGTCAACATGCGGGATGTGGCGGTTATTTCCTGTATTTCTTTAGGATTGGCATTCCTTGCCACACTTTATCCAAGTTGGCGTGCAGCCAAAACACAACCGGCGGAGGCTCTACGATATGAATAACAATATTGTATTGAAATGCACAAATATCGGAAAAAGTTACAGGGACGGTTCATTAAACGTACAAGTATTGAAAAACCTGAATCTTGAAGTAAAAGAAGGAGAAGGTATCAGTATTATCGGTTCGTCAGGTAGCGGTAAATCAACCCTTTTACATATTTTAGGCGGTTTGGACAAACCATCAGAGGGGAAAATTACCCTGATGAATCAAGACATAAGCGATATGTCTCAGAGACAACTGGGAGAATTGCGCAATAATTATCTGGGTTTTGTTTACCAGTTCCATCATTTGCTGCCTGAATTTTCTGCACTTGAAAACGTAATGATGCCGCTTTTAATCGGCAAAAAAAACAAAGCGGAAGCAGAAACACAAGCTGCCGATATGCTCGAAAAAGTTGGATTGAAACAAAGGATATTACATCGTCCAAGCGAACTGTCAGGAGGTGAAAGACAGCGCGCTGCTATCGCAAGAGCCTTAGTTACACGCCCCAAATGCCTTCTGGCTGATGAACCGACAGGTAATTTAGATAGGAAAAATGCCCAAAACATTTTGGACATGATGATGGATCTGAAAACAGAATTAAATACAAGTCTGATTGTTGTTACTCATGATGATGAGCTTGCTGTACGGTTTGAAAGAGTAATGACCATGCAGGATGGATACTTACAAAGTAAAGCATGATATACAAATTCGCATAATGTATATTATGTTAAATTTTATACTATCGTATCATTAAAAAGTCGTCTGAAAACTTTTTCAGACGACCTTT
>NZ_KV812081.1:33436-42506 GCF_001813335.1 Neisseria sp. HMSC055H02
TCGTCTGAAAACTTTTTCAGACGACCTTTTCGATCATTCACACTTGATTAGTGTTGATGATGATGGTGTTCATGCCGTTCAGCCGCGCGTTTTGTTCCGACGGGCATAATCAGCGTTGCATACGACTTGCCCTCTTGGCAAACGCTTTTATCGGCATAGTTTGCCTGATGGACGGCTTTGATTTTCCACAAACCGTCGATCAAAGGAATCACGTTGACGACGCCGTCTTTATCCGTTTTCCCTGAGAAACCTTGAGGCTCGCGGTGGTCGTGCGTCGCCGCCAAATCCATTTCCGCTAGCGTATCCGAGCTTGCCATTACCGTCGCTTTAGCCAACGGTTTGCCTTTATAAAGCACTTTAATCGGCAAAAGGCCGCCTGCCTTAACTTCATTCGGATTTTTAAGCGGAACCAGTTCCAACTCATGACCGACCGGACGGGTCAACACGCTTTCATCCACACCTGCGCTGCCCACTTGCAAAAACGCCTTGCCGAACATCTGGGCCTGTTCGCAATAAGTCGCGCCGGGCAGGTCTTTCAAGGTTTTCTGTTTCCAGCCTTCACTGTTTTGCGACCAGAACGTCGGTTTGTACACTGCGCCGACCCAATACGAACCGTCTTTCAGGCGGGATTTGGAAACATATTGGTAATTTTCACCTTTATTCGTCAAATCAACGGTTTTCCCGGATTTGTCCGTCAATTGCAGCGGTTTGAAAATATGCACGCGGTCGTCGGCGATTTTTTCGACATTCGGGAAATCATGGCTGTAACCCAAATCCGCTTTCAACGTACCGCCCGAATCTAAACGCACCGGAGCCGACACCCACAAATCATGCGCCTGCGCCGCCATGCTCAAGCCCAATGCGCCAAGTATCCATAATTTTTTCATGTTTCTTCCTCAAATTTGATTGTTTACGGTTCAAAAGCTAACGGAAAGCCCGAAAAGCAAGGCAACCTTACTCTTTTTATTTCAAAATGTAAATATTATTGATGATTGTTTTTAGTTACAAAGAACTAGAAATCCTTAAAGGGACAACAGAAAACAAGAGGTCGTCTGAAACACCAAATTGCTTTTCAGACGACCTCTTGCTCATACTTTAAGAAAATCAAAAACGCCGCTTCAATTTGCAGGCTTGAAGGATATGGACGGCAAGTTCCTCCACCGATTTATCCGTCGTATTGGTGAACGGGATGCCGTGGCGTTTGAACATATTTTGCGCATCGGAAATCTCACTGCGGCAGGTATCGATTTTGGCATAAGTCGAATTCGGACGGCGCTCTTGACGGATGGCCTGCAGGCGTTCGGGTTGAATGGTCAGGCCGAACAGTTTGTCTTTGTAAGGTTTGACCATGCGCGGCAGGTCGGTGGATTCCAAATCGTCGGGAATCAGCGGGTAATTGGCGGCGCGGATGCCGTATTGCAGGGCGAGGTAAAGACAGGTCGGCGTTTTGCCCGAACGCGATACACCCATCAGGATCACATCGGCTTCTTTCAGGTTTTTATCGCTGACGCCGTCGTCGTGGTTGAGCGAGAAATTGACCGCCTCCATACGCGCATCGTAGCGTTGCGTATTGCCGATACTGTGGTGCCCCTGCTCGGCGGCAACCGCCTCGGTGTTGAGTTCTTTTTCCAAAAGCCCGAGGAAGGTTTCGAAAAAATTGATATGGAAAGCGCCCGCTTTTTTGATGATTTCACGGATTTCGTCATTAACGACGCTGACGAAGGCAATCGGGCGCAAACCGTTTTCCTGAGCGTTGCGGTTGACTATTTCGACGACGGTACGCGCTTTTTCAGGCGTATCAATGAAAGGATAGGTGTGGCGTTTGAATTCGATTCTGCCAAACTGATTCAGCAGTGCCTCACCGATATTTTCAGCAGTCAGGCCGGTACGGTCGGAAATATAAAACACATGGCGCGGGGCGGTCATTCGGTTATCCTCTAAAATTTTAAATGGTTGCAGGCAGTCATCATAGCAGCTGAAACCTTCTAAATAAAGGGAATACGCTTAAATTACACCCAACTACACCAAAATCAAACTACTTTATAAACGCATTTTTATTCCAATAATTAAATTATCTTAAAATTTTATACCCATCAAAAACCTTTCCAAACTCTACCAATCAGTCATTAATCTATTTCAAACCTTATGTTTTACAAAGAAATAGACAATGGGAATAATGGTTTCTCCATCAGATTTCATTTGACTACACGCCTGAAGCCCGCAATTTTTCAGACGACCTGCAAATCACTCGGGACAGAAAAAGCATGACAGCAGCCGTTTGAATCGCTTAAAATAACAAAGCGTATTCGTTTCTTTTTTAACATATCTTGGATTGGACACACAAATGGCTGACAACTACGTAATTTGGTTTGAAAACCTGCGTATGACTGATGTTGAAAGCGTGGGCGGCAAAAACGCCTCCCTAGGTGAAATGATCAGTCAGTTGACTGAAAAAGGCGTCCGCGTCCCCGGCGGTTTTGCCACTACCGCCGAAGCCTACCGCGCATTCTTGGCGCACAACGGACTGAGCGAGCGTATTTCCGCCGCACTGGCACAACTGGATGTGGAAGATGTCGCCGAACTGGCGCGCGTCGGTAAAGAAATCCGCCAATGGATTTTGGATACGCCCTTCCCCGAACAACTAGATGCCGAAATCGAAACAGCATGGAACAAAATGGTTGCAGACGCAGGGGGCGCGGATATTTCCGTTGCCGTCCGTTCTTCTGCAACCGCCGAAGACCTGCCTGACGCATCGTTTGCAGGTCAACAGGAAACCTTTCTCAATATCAACGGCTTGGAAAACGTCAAAGCAGCCATGCACCATGTATTCGCTTCTTTGTACAACGACCGCGCCATCTCCTACCGCGTACATAAAGGCTTCGAACACGACATCGTCGCCCTCTCCGCAGGCGTGCAACGCATGGTGCGTTCCGACAGCGGCGCGTCCGGTGTCATGTTCACCCTCGACACCGAATCCGGCTTCGACCAAGTCGTTTTCGTGACTTCATCTTACGGTCTGGGTGAAAACGTCGTACAAGGCGCGGTCAACCCCGACGAATTCTATGTATTCAAACCCACGCTGAAAGCGGGCAAACCTGCCATCCTGCGCAAAACCATGGGTTCGAAACAAATCAAAATGATTTTTACCGACAAAGCAGAAGCCGGTAAATCCGTGATGAACGTCGATGTTCCTGAAGAAGACCGCAACCGCTTCTCCATTACCGACGAAGAAATCACCGAGTTGGCACACTATGCGCTGACGATCGAAAAACACTACGGCCGCCCGATGGATATCGAATGGGGTCGCGACGGCTTGGACGGCAAACTCTACATACTGCAAGCCCGTCCAGAAACAGTGAAATCCCAAGAGGAAGGCAGCCGCAACCTGCGCCGCTTCGATATCAACGGCGATAAAACCGCATTGTGCGAAGGTCGCGCCATCGGTCAAAAAGTCGGTCAAGGCAAAGTCCGCTTGGTGAAAGACGCATCCGAAATGGATTCCGTGGAAGCAGGCGACGTACTCGTTACCGACATGACCGACCCGGATTGGGAACCGGTAATGAAACGCGCTTCCGCCATCGTCACCAACCGCGGCGGCCGCACCTGCCACGCCGCCATCATCGCGCGCGAACTGGGTATTCCTGCCGTAGTCGGCTGCGGCGACGCAACCGAATTGCTGAGCAACGGTCAAGAAGTTACCGTATCCTGCGCCGAAGGCGATACAGGCTTCATCTATTCCGGCCTGCTGGACGTACAAATCACCGACGTTGCCTTGGACAATATGCCCAAAGCGCCGGTTAAAGTCATGATGAACGTCGGCAACCCCGAACTCGCATTCAGCTTCGCCAACCTGCCGAGCGAAGGCATCGGCTTGGCACGCATGGAATTCATCATCAACCGCCAAATCGGCATCCACCCGAAAGCCTTGTTGGAATTTGACAAACAAGACGATGAATTGAAAGCGGAAATTACCCGCCGCATCGCCGGCTACGCCTCCCCTGTCGACTTCTACGTCGATAAAATCGCCGAAGGCGTGGCGACATTGGCCGCATCGGTTTATCCGCGTAAAACCATCGTCCGTATGTCCGACTTCAAATCCAACGAATACGCCAACTTGGTCGGCGGCAGCATTTACGAACCGCACGAAGAAAACCCGATGCTGGGCTTCCGCGGTGCGGCGCGTTATGTCGCCGAAAGCTTCAAAGACTGCTTCGCCCTCGAATGCAAAGCCCTCAAACGCGTCCGTGACGAAATGGGTCTGACCAACGTCGAAATCATGATTCCGTTCGTCCGCACTTTGGGCGAAGCCGAAGCTGTTGTCAAAGCTTTGAAAGAAAACGGTTTGGAACGCGGCAAAAACGGCCTGCGCCTGATTATGATGTGCGAACTGCCGAGCAACGCGGTATTGGCAGAACAATTCCTGCAATACTTCGACGGCTTCTCCATCGGCTCCAACGACATGACCCAACTGACCCTCGGCCTCGACCGCGACAGCGGCTTGGTGTCCGAATCATTTGACGAACGCAACCCTGCCGTCAAAGTGATGCTGCATTTGGCAATCTCTGCCTGCCGCAAGCAAAACAAATACGTCGGTATCTGCGGTCAAGGTCCGTCAGACCATCCGGACTTTGCCAAATGGTTGGTTCAAGAAGGCATCGAAAGCGTTTCCCTGAATCCGGATACCGTCATCGAAACTTGGCTGTATTTGGCTAATGAGTTGAATAAATAAGATTTTTTTATAAAGTCTAAAAATCCCCCGTCCCGAAAGCGGACGGGGGATTTGTTTTAACTATCCAACGGCAGATATAATTTGACTTTATTTTACGCTGAGTAAAATATGCTTCTAATCAAAAAGATAAAATTCTGCGGCCATTTGGCATTCATAAAACATCTCAAAAGCCGATGAACCTTCACCCAAATAAAGCGTCTGAAGACAATTCATTCGCTGATTTTTATTAAATAGACATATGATGAACACCATTCCTATTTTTCAGACGACCTTCAAACGACTAAGCCCTTTCTGCCTGGCACTTTTTTTGGCTGCCTGCGCCGGAAGCGGTTCACCGACAGGCAGAGTCCCGGACGGATATTACAGAGTCAAGTCCGGCGACACACTATCCCAAATTGCCAAACGCCACGGCCAAAGCATCCATACATTGGCATCTTGGAACAACCTGCAAGACACCTCTAAAATCGAAGTAGGTCAAGTCTTACGCGTCCGACGCAATACGCGCCCTATTTCCCAATCAAAGCAAGCAACTCAGGCCGTCGCACCGATCAACCGCTTGAACTTACAATGGCCTGTTGAAAACGGACGCAACTCCGTTATCAAGCAATACAACGGAACAACCAATAAAGGCATCGATATAGCAGGCACACCCGGAGAACCTGTAAAATCCGCAGCTGCGGGGAAGGTATTGTATGTCGGAGAAGAAGTACGGGGTTACGGCAAACTGATTTTAATCAGCCACAATGATTATGCGATTACAGCTTATGCACATAATGATGCCTTACTGGTACAAAAAGACCATCAGGTCGCAGCCGGCCAGCAGATTGCAACGATGGGCAGCACAGACACCGACAGCGTAAAGCTGCATTTCGAAGTCCGTCTGAACGGCAAAGCCGTCAATCCTATGCCATACTTGCCCAATTAACATCCTCAAACTTCAAAAGGTCGTCTGAATACTCTCTTCCGACTTTCAGACGACATTTGTAGCTCCGCATAAGTTTATCGGAATGCCGCCATCTATCTCCCATCCAACTACTTTTTCCAAGCCGGAGCGGACAGATGTGGCAACCGTTTTGCAATGATTTCACTATATTATCCAGTCAATCAAACATTGTGATATACTAGCCAGCTAATTTTCCTGCCTTTTGCAAGCAACGGACGATAAAAGCCCCGATGGGTCGGAGCCGCTTTTGCAGTCATCATTGGTAAAAGGATTCCCATTTTTTATTTAACACAACAAATTAAGGTCTTACGATGAGCGTAACTGTCGAAACTTTAGAAAACTTGGAACGCAAAGTAGTGCTGTCTCTGCCTTGGTCCGAAATCAACGCAGAAACCGATAAAAAACTGAAACAAACCCAACGCCGTGCAAAAATCGACGGTTTCCGTCCGGGTAAAGCCCCTTTAAAAATGATTGCCCAAATGTACGGTGCAAGCGCTCAAAATGATGTCATCAACGAAATGGTCCAACGCCGCTTCTACGATGTTGCCGTTGCCCAAGAATTGAAAGTTGCCGGCTATCCGCGTTTCGAAGGCGTTGAAGAACAAGACGATAAAGAATCCCTGAAAATCGCTGCGATTTTCGAAGTGTTCCCTGAAGTCGTTATCGGCGATTTGTCTGCACAAGAAGTCGAAAAAGTAACCGCTTCCGTCGGCGATGCCGAAGTGGACCAAACCGTAGAAATCCTGCGCAAACAACGCACCCGCTTCAACCATGTTGAGCGCGAAGCCCAAAACGGCGACCGCGTCATCATCGACTTCGAAGGCAAAATCGACGGCGAACCTTTCGCCGGCGGCGCATCCAAAAACTACGCCTTCGTATTGGGCGCAGGTCGAATGTTGCCTGAATTTGAAGCCGGCGTAGTCGGCATGAAGGCAGGCGAAAGCAAAGACGTTACCGTCAATTTCCCTGAAGACTACCACGGTAAAGACGTTGCCGGTAAATCCGCTGTCTTCACCATCACATTGAACAACGTATCCGAACCCACCCTGCCCGAAGTTGACGCTGACTTCGCTAAAGCATTGGGTATCGCCGACGGCGACGTTGCCAAAATGCGCGAAGAAGTGAAGAAAAACGTGGGCCGCGAAGTTGAGCGCCGCGTAAACGAACAAACCAAAGAATCTGTAATGAACGCGCTGCTCAAAGCCGTAGAGCTGAAAGCGCCTGTTGCTTTGGTAAATGAAGAAGCCGCCCGCTTGGCAAACGAAATGAAACAAAACTTCGTCAACCAAGGCATGGCTGACGCTGCCAACTTGGATCTGCCTTTGGACATGTTCAAAGAGCAAGCCGAACGCCGCGTATCTTTGGGTCTGATTTTGGCCAAACTGGTTGAAGAAAACAAACTGGAACCGACTGAAGA
The DNA here is from genome assembly GCF_001813335.1 of Neisseria sp. HMSC055H02. Lineage (NCBI taxonomy): Bacteria > Pseudomonadati > Pseudomonadota > Betaproteobacteria > Neisseriales > Neisseriaceae > Neisseria > Neisseria sp. HMSC055H02. The sequence continues at coordinate 40,526 of NZ_KV812081.1, forward strand.
GCAAATCAAAGCCGTTGTTGCCAACTTCGCAGAAAGCTACGAAGATCCTCAAGAAGTGATCGACTGGTACTACGCAGAGCCTTCCCGCCTGCAAGGTCCGACTTCTTTGGCAGTAGAAAGCAACGTCGTTGATTTCGTTTTGGGCAAAGCCAAAGTAACCGAAAAAGCTTTGTCTTTTGACGAAGTGATGGGCGCACAAGCCTAATCATCTTCAAAAGGTCGTCTGAAACAGGCAACTTGAAAGCACCAAAGCATCCCTTTGGTGCTTTCGCAACATTGACAGGAGACAAAAATGTCCTTCGATTTCAATAATTACCTCGTTCCCACCGTTATCGAACAAAGCGGCCGCGGCGAGCGTGCATTTGATATTTACTCGCGCCTTTTGAAAGAGCGCATCGTATTTTTGATTGGCCCGGTAACCGACGAGTCCGCCAATTTGGTGGTTGCCCAGCTGTTGTTTTTGGAGAGTGAAAATCCGGACAAAGATATTTTCTTCTACATCAACTCTCCCGGCGGTTCGGTAACGGCAGGCATGTCGATTTACGACACCATGAATTTCATCAAGCCCAACGTCTCCACTTTGTGCTTGGGACAAGCGGCAAGCATGGGCGCATTCCTGCTCTCGGCAGGCGAGAAAGGCAAACGCTTCGCCCTGCCTAACAGCCGTATTATGATCCACCAGCCTTTAATCAATGGCGGTTTGGGCGGTCAGGCATCCGATATTGAGATTCATGCCCGCGAGCTTTTAAAACTCAAAGAAAAGCTCAACCGCCTGATGGCGAAACACTGCGGACGCGACTTGGCAGATTTGGAACGCGACACCGATCGCGATAACTTCATGTCTGCCGAAGAAGCCAAAGAATACGGCTTGATTGACCAAGTTCTGGAAAATCGCGCTTCTTTGCAAGTTTAAATGTTTTCGCAAAAATTAAAGGTCGTCTGAAAACTGTTTAAAGGTTTTCAGACGACCTTTGCCTTGTTATAAAATCCTTTTATCGACCCACTAATATGGAACCCATATTTTTTACTCAGCCTTTTAACGGCGTATCGCCGTTCAAACTGCGGTGCGGCTTCACGGTGTTATAGAAATTAACAAAGCGGCACAACTCCTTTTGCCAATGTTTCAGACTGTCAAACGATAGTTTCTCATGCCACATGTCCATCAGGGTAGGGATAACCCGATCCGCCTTACCGTTGGCCTGCAGACGGGCAACCCGGGTAAACTTTTGACCAATCTATTTCTCATAACATCCTACCGAAAGCATGGTTGGCCGAGCCTTTGTATTCCGTACCGTTGTCGGAGTAAACGCACTCAATCAGGTATGGACAGGGATCAATCAGGTGTTCGGTCAGAAACTTGGCGGCACTGTCTGCGGTTTTGTCCGGCAAAATGGCGGCGTATAGCTCTCTTGAGAAATCGTCGATGGCGACAAACGGGTAGTCCCGCTTAACGGTTGTTGGTACTGGTTTGGGGTTTGAGCAGTCTGCCTCTTGCGGCTTTAAGCGTGCGGTAAATGGTGATGCGGCTGACTTGGTAGCGGTGTGCCAGGGAGGTGACGCTTTCCTTTTCTGCGCGTAGGCCAGCCAAATGGCTTGGAGCTGTGCGAGGTGAGACGGATGTTTTTGTGTATGTTCATGTTTCAGTATTCTCCTGGAAATACTGTAAGCAATGCTGCTGGTTTCTATCCAATACCTGTCCCGGCACTGCACCATCGCCAAACAGCTAAACTGCCACAAAAGCACCATCAGCCGCGAAATCAAACGGCACCGTACCCAAGAGCGGCAATACAGTGTCGAAAAAGCACAACGGCAAAGCCGTCTTACCAAACAGCGCAAGCGAAAACACTATAAGCTCCATTCGCAACTGACTCAGCACATCGACACCCTTATCCGCCGCAAACCCAGTCCTGAACAAGTATGCGCCTACCTGCGCAAACACCACTAAATCACGCTCCATCACAGCACCGTTTACCGCTACCTC
>NZ_KV812081.1:42606-47820 GCF_001813335.1 Neisseria sp. HMSC055H02
GGCAGCACATGGACCGGAGGCAAAGTGCCCAACCGCGTCGGCATAGAAAACCGCCCTGCTATCGTCGACCAAAAAAACCGCATCGGCGATTGGGAGGCCGACACCATCGTCGGCAAAGATTAGAAATTGGCTGCGAAACGCCAAGTGTTTTATTCTTAAATCTGTTTCAATCACCGGTACCATAGTTGTTGCACTTGAAATCCGAATCCCAGGACCTTTTACCAAATCTTATTCGACGGTTTCAGATAGCGTCCGTCATCAAACGTATTAATCCACTGCGGCCTTAACGCAATAAAAATAGCAACAGTAATACCGCTTAAAAACGCTTCCGCCCATGCAATGAGGAAAAACACGGGAAATGCCGTACTCCACAATGTCGTTTCAGGAAAAGCCCGCACCCTGTCCAATATGCCGACCAAGATACCCCCGGTCAGCAGCATGCCCGCTGCGGATGCTAAAAAACCATTGACGAAAATGAAGATAAAAATATTGGCGGGAAGCCGGTTGACCCAGGCACGCGACAGCAAATTGACCGCCAGCGCAGGCAAAAACAACGCAAGCGCATTGACCGGATAAGCCTGCCAATCTGAGCCGAATATCCAAACATAGGGCAAATACAGCAACGCACAGACCCAAAATGCCAGCGGTACGCCGAGCATCAGGGCAATCAGGTTGACCGCCAACAGATGGTAACTCATCCCCGCAAGCTGCCCGCCGTCAGGGGTGGCATTCAAGCTCCAGACCGACGCCAAAATAATCCCTGCCAATGCGGCTGCCGAACCATGTTTTCGAAAATCACGATAAGCCTTCGGCGCGGATAATGCCAACAATAAAACCAACACGCACCACGCAGCGGCCAAAATCAAACCCGAAAACCATCCCGTTTGGAAAAGCATATATCCTCAATGTTTAAAAAGCGTTTCAGACGACCCGATTATAGTGGAAACAAAGCCTTGTCGGTTTTGTTTCACTCTAAAAAGCGTTAGAATAACGGACTTTGCTTTTTTGACTCGGGAAAATTTTAATATGTTGTGGAGCGTGCTGATTATTATTTTATTGCTTGCCATCGGCATCGTGTTTTTACTGCACAAAAAACAAGAACAAGATTGGGAACGCGAGCTGACCCGTCTGAAACGCGGCAGGGATTTTGACGAAAATCCGGACGAAGCATACGAACTTGCAGAAGAAGCAAAAACCACAGGCAACAAAACCATCGCCCGCCTGCGTCTTTTAGCGGCGCAACACGACTACAAGAAACGTACGCAAACGCTTTCAGACGACTCCTCTTTCTCTCCAAGCTCGCTGGCGGAGGCTATGGGTGCATTCCAAGTTTCCCCTTCCGTACAAGAAGATGCGGCAGATTCATCGCCCGCATACGAAACGTCGTCTGAAACCGATTTCGAGCCGGAATACCTCCACGAGCCTGAATTTCCCCAAACACCCGACATCCCCCCTAAAAAAGTCCGTCCAAATGCCCACAAACCTGAGCAATATCCGGAAATCGTACCGTTCGAAACGTCCGATACGCCGGAATATACGCCCGGCTTGGTAACGGGCGGTGCCTTCGAAGAGATTACTTTGGAAGAAGCCACCCGCTCGCTGACTGAAGCTGCCGTCCAAGAATGGGAAGAACATCAAACCGCCAAACAAAACCCCGTTGCCATCACTACTGAAAGCGAACCGGAAATCCGTTTGGTACGGACATCGGTTACACCGATGAAAGGTTTGGAAGTCATTGATTTCAACGACCCTGTCTTACGCCGTACGCGCGAACGCGTCAAATCTTATGTGGACAGCATTCACCTGGAAAAAGCCGGCCGACCCCATATCGAAACGGCACAAACCGCTTTGCGTACTGCCGAACGTGAATCCGTCCCCTCTACGGCCAACTATTACGGTCAAAAAGACGAAATCAACGTCATCGACATCCAAAATAATCTCGCCATGCGCCGTGCCGCTCGCGACAAACTTGCAGCAGCCGTTGCCCCTGTGCGCGGATACCAACCTCAAATTATTGAAGATGAGGATATTTTTGCCAATCTGAAACTGCCCGCAAACCGCCGCCGCACACTCAAGCACTCCGAAGCTGCCGCAGAAAAAATAACCCGCCGACAATTTTCTCAACAGGAAGCCGAAAGTATCAAACAACCAACGGCGAAAGCCACATCATCCTTCTCCGCAAGAAACCAAGCCCCTATCGCCAGCCGAAAAGCGGCGGTTCCCGCCAAACTGTCCCGCACCGTTCGTGAAAACACTTTTATTTCCCGTCCGCCCGCTCCTGACGCAACCGTCATCGAACCGCCTCCCGTACCGCCCGTACCGGCACCTGCGGTCGATATTCCGAAACCGCCCAAATTCGATTTACCCGAAAACAAAATCGACATTCCCGAACCACCCGTGTTCCTTAATCATCCGTCCGTTTCCGTATTTGAATCGGAAGTTAACGCACACATCAGCAACAATCCGGAAATCTCCATACATGATTACCTGATTCGCGAATCGGCAAGCGACACAATTAAGGACGTTGATTCCGAAACAGACAACGATACCGCGGATGTATTCGGACGCGACCTGCCAGACGAGCAAACGTCGTCTGAAAATATTGAAACCAATAAAACACCGTGGTTTGACGGTGACGATGATTGGGATGCGGCTTCAGACGACCTTACCAACCCGCAGACGAACAGTATCCATCTGCCGACTACCGCCCTGCTCCTTCCGCCCCAGTTCGACCCTGCCGCTACGCAAACCGAAGAAGAATTATTAAACAACAGCATCACCATCGAAGAGAAACTGGCGGAATTCAAGGTCAAAGTCAAAGTCGTGGATTCCTATTCCGGTCCGGTGATTACGCGTTACGAAATCGAACCTGATGTCGGCGTGCGCGGTAATTCGGTCATGAACCTCGAAAAAGACCTTGCCCGTTCGCTCGGTGTTGCCTCTATCCGCGTTGTCGAAACCATTCCTGGCAAAACCTGCATGGGCTTGGAGTTGCCGAACCCGAAACGGCAAATGATACGCCTGAGCGAAATCTTCAATTCACCCGCGTTTGCCGAATCCAAATCCAAGCTGACGCTCGCGCTCGGTCAGGACATTACCGGTCAGCCCGTCGTTACCGACTTGGGCAAAGCGCCGCATTTGCTGGTTGCCGGTACGACCGGTTCGGGCAAATCGGTCGGCGTTAACGCCATGATCCTGTCCATGCTTTTCAAGGCGACGCCTGAAGACGTGCGCATGATTATGATTGACCCGAAAATGCTGGAATTGAGCATTTACGAAGGCATTCCGCACCTGCTCGCGCCTGTCGTTACCGATATGAAGCTGGCGGCCAATGCGCTCAACTGGTGCGTCAACGAAATGGAAAAACGCTATCGTTTGATGAGCCATGTGGGCGTTCGCAACCTTGCGGGCTTCAATCAAAAAATCATGGAAGCTGCCGCACAAGGCATGAAAATTGCCAACCCGTTCAGCCTGACGCCCGACGATCCCGAACCTTTGGAAAAACTGCCGTTTATCGTAGTCGTGGTTGACGAGTTCGCCGATTTGATGATGACCGCAGGCAAGAAAATCGAAGAACTGATTGCCCGCCTTGCCCAAAAAGCCCGCGCAGCAGGCATCCATTTAATCCTTGCCACGCAACGCCCCAGCGTCGATGTCATCACAGGTCTGATTAAAGCCAACATCCCGACACGCATCGCTTTCCAAGTGTCCAGCAAAATCGACAGCCGTACGATTCTTGACCAAATGGGCGCGGAAAACCTGCTCGGACAAGGCGATATGCTGTTCCTGCCGCCCGGTACAGGCTATCCGCAACGTGTTCACGGCGCATTCGCTTCAGACGACGAAGTACACCGCGTAGTCGAATATCTGAAACAATTCGGCGAGCCCGATTACATCGACGATATTCTGATGAGCGGCACAACCGACGATCTGCCGGGCATCAGCCGCAGCAGCGACAGCGAAGTCGATCCGATGTATGACGAAGCAGTCTCTGTCGTTCTGAAAACGCGCAAAGCCAGCATTTCCGGCATCCAGCGTCAATTACGCATCGGCTACAACCGCGCCGCCCGCCTGATTGACCAAATGGAAGCAGACGGTATCGTTTCGCCTGCTGAAACCAACGGCAACCGTACCGTTTTGGCGCAAAGCAGCGAACATTTGGACTAAAGCCACACCAAAGTAGGAGAAAAGCCGATTGCCGTTGCAGTTTCCCCTGATTTTGGTACAATACCGCCATTCATTCTTACACAGACAAGCCGCCGAGATTTAGGCGGCTTGTATTTTTATTTTCATTTTGCGGATTATATTTACCGCATTTTTTACTAGGCAAAAGCAGTCCAAACGCTTTTGCGGAGATGACAAACCATGCAAAAAATTCCATTGACCGTACGCGGCGCAGAATTGCTCAAACAAGAATTGCAACGCCTCAAAAGCGTCGCCCGTCCCGAAATCATCGAAGCCATCGCCGAAGCCCGTTCGCACGGTGACTTGTCCGAAAACGCAGAATACGAAGCCGCCAAAGAAAAACAAGGCTTTATCGAAGGACGAATTTCCGAGTTGGAACACAAATTGTCCATGGCGCACATCATCAATCCCGCTGAAATCCACGCAGAAGGCAAAATCGTCTTCGGCACGACCGTAACGCTGGAAGATTTGGAAACCGAAGAACACGTTACCTATCAAATCGTCGGGGAAGACGAAGCAGACATCAAAGAAGGCAAAATCTACGTCGGCTCCCCCATTGCCCGCGCCCTAATCGGCAAAGAGGAAGGCGATGTCGCCGAAGTACAAGCCCCCGGCGGCGTACGCGAATACGACATTATTTCGGTTCAATATATCTGATTGCCACGAATTGCCTTGATATAAAGAGAACAGAGGTCGTCTGAAAACCAAGAAAAATGGTTTTCAGACGACCTTTTCAACATTCAACCTAATTACTGTTCAAAAAGAACGATAAATCAAAGTTTCAACACAAGACAACTTATAGTGGATTAAATTTAAATCAGGACAAGGCGACGAAGCCGCAGATAGTACAGACAGTACGGAACCGATTCACTTGGTGCTTCAGCACCTTAGAGAATCGTTCTCTTTGAGCTAAGGCGAGGCAACGCCGCACCGGTTTAAAGTTAATCCACTATAATTCCACATTCCTGCCCCCCTATTTTGTTTATCCGCATTCAGTAAAAAAGGTCGTCTGAAATCTTTCAGACGACC
>NZ_KV812081.1:47920-61319 GCF_001813335.1 Neisseria sp. HMSC055H02
AGGTCGTCTGAAATCTTTCAGACGACCTTTCATCAATCAAAATCGGCTCAACGATTATTCAGGCGCTTTTTCTTCGCGCGCAGGAGCTTCGGTCAATGCTTTGATAGACAGACGCACGCGGCCGCGGTCGTCCACTTCCAATGCTTTCACATTCACAACCTGACCGACTTGCAGATAGTCGCTGACGTTGCGTACGCGCTCGTGGGCGATTTGGCTGATGTGTACCAAACCGTCTTTGCCCGGCATCACGCTGACGATGGCGCCGACGTTGTTGTCGAGGATTTTAACCACAGTACCTTCGTACACTTTGCCCACTTCCACTTCGGCAGTGATTTCTTCGATGCGTTTTTTCGCAGCGTCGCCGGCTTCTTGAGTGGTTGCGGCAATAGTGATGGTACCGTCTTCCGCGATATTGATTTCAGTACCGGTTTCAGCGGTAATCGCACGGATGGTTTCACCGCCTTTACCAATGACTTCGCGGATTTTGTCTTGGTTGATTTTCATGGTAAACAGGCGCGGAGCGTGAGCGGACAGCTCTTGCGGACCTGCCACGGCGGCTTTCATCTGTTCCAAGATGTGCAGACGCGCGTCTTTGGCTTGCGCCAAGGCAATCTGCATGATTTCTTTGGTAATACCTTGGATTTTGATGTCCATTTGCAGCGCGGTTACGCCTTCGGTCGTACCGGCAACTTTAAAGTCCATATCGCCCAAGTGATCCTCATCACCCAAGATGTCGGTCAACACGGCGAATTTGTTGTTGTCCAAAATCAGACCCATTGCGATACCGGCAACGTGTGCTTTCAAAGGCACACCGGCAGACAGCAGGCTCAAACAGCCGCCGCAGACGGAAGCCATAGAAGACGAACCGTTGGACTCGGTAATCTCGGAAACAACACGCATGGTGTAGCTGAATTCTTCAGGGGACGGCAATACGGCAACCAGTGCGCGTTTTGCCAAGCGGCCATGTCCGATTTCGCGGCGTTTCGGCGCGCCGACGCGGCCCACTTCACCGGTAGAATACGGCGGGAAGTTGTAATGCAACATGAAGCGGTCGGTGTATTCACCGGAAAGCGCATCAATAATTTGCTCGTCGCGCGAAGTACCCAAAGTCGCTACGGCAAGTGCTTGGGTTTCGCCACGGGTAAACAGGGCAGAACCGTGTGTACGCGGTAGTACGCCGGTTTGGATGTTCAGCGGACGGACGGTGCGGGTATCGCGACCGTCGATACGCGGCTGACCTTCCAAAATTTGGGTGCGGACAACGTCGGCTTCCAAATGTTTGAAAATACCCTTGATTTCGTTGGCAGCCAAAGTATCGGTTTCTTCGGTAATCAGCGCATCTTTTACTGCATTCCAAGCCTCGTCCAATTTAGCGGAACGCGCTTGTTTTTGACGGATTTTGAACGCTTCTTTAATTGCTTCGCCTGCGATTTCGCGCACTTTGGCAACCAATTCTTCATTGGTTTCAGGTGCTTTCCAATCCCATACTTCAGGATTTACTTCATCGGCGAACTCGTTGATGGCGTTAATCGCCACCTGCATTTGGTCGTGGCCGTAAACTACGGCACCCAACATCACGTCTTCAGGCAGGATTTTAGCTTCGGATTCCACCATCAAAACGGCTTTGGATGTACCCGCAACCACCAAGTCCAGCTTAGATTTAGCCAATTCTGCTTTGGTCGGGTTCAATACGTACACGCCGTTTACATAACCTACGCGCGCGGCACCAATCGGACCGGCAAACGGTACGCCGCTCAACACCAGCGCAGCGGATGCGCCGAGCATGGCAGGAATGTCGGAATCGATTTCAGGGTCAACGGAAACCACCATCGCAACGATTTGGATGTCGTGGTAGAAACCTTCTGGGAACAGCGGGCGGATAGGACGGTCGATCAGACGGCTGGTCAGGATTTCTTTTTCGCTTTGTTTGCCTTCGCGCTTAAAGAAACCGCCGGGGATTTTACCTGCGGCGTAAGTACGCTCAAGGTAATCAACAGTCAGAGGGAAAAAGTCTTGACCTTCTTTGACTTCTTTGTTGGTGGTCACAGCAACCAAAACAACTGTATCGCCCATCGATACTTTAACAGCCGCTGCGGCTTGGCGCGCGATTTCGCCGGTTTCCAAAGTAACGGTGTGATTGCCATATTGGAAGGTTTTAACGTGTTTATCGAACATTTCGTTCCTTTCAGAATGCCGCACGCTAAAACACTAATAATGCACACTAAAAGTGAGAATGTGCATAGTTAGGGTTTCAGGTGTGCGGCGGTTGGTAAAAACTATATTTTTCAGACGACCTCAAACGGTCAATCCAAACGCGCATTATAATAGCAAATGTAAGTAAATCCAAGCATTCATGACAGCGAAAGGTCGTCTGAAAAATCTGAATTTTCGTTTTCAGACGACCTTTTGTTTAATCCGCCATTTGTATCAAGCTGTCGGCGAGGCGGTCGGCGGCTTGGCGGTAGCCTTTGCCTGAGAAGTGGACGCCGTCTTTGGCGGCGAGGCCTTGGCTCATCCAGCTTTTCATGCTGCATTCGCCGCCCATCGCGTTCTGCCACGACCAATACATGATTTTTTCATCGCGGGCGATGCGCTGCTGCATTTGTTGGATGCTGCTTAAGGTGGTGGGGCGTGTGCCGCAGCTTCCTGAGGTGCTTTTCAGGGATTCGGGCGCGCCGAGAATCAGGATGCCTGCGTCGGGCAGGCTTTGTTTGATTTGGCGGATGTAGCTGCGCCAGCTTTGTTCGGTGGCTGTGATGTCCAAATTTGGCGCGAAGGCTTCGTTGGTGCCGTAGGCGAGGATAACGAGGTCGGCGCGGGTTTGGGCAAGGTCATCCTGCCAAGAGGGACGCCATTTGGACCAGTGGGTCAGTTGCGCGCCGTTGATGCCGAGTGCGGAAACGGTTACGCCGCGTCCGGGATTTTCGATATTGATGTAACCGATGTCCCAAGGCATGGAGCTGCTGAGGGTCAGGGGCAGGCGGCCGTTGCTGCGGATGATTTGCCAGCCGCTGCTTCCGGCAGGAACTTCGCGTCCGTTGAATGACAGGGTTTGCTCTGGCAGGACGGGTTTGGCGAAAACGGAAATCTGCCTTTCGCCGCTGCTTCCGTCTTTGGCGCTGATGGTGACGCTGCTGCCGTTGGCTTTGGCGATAATGCCGCCTAAGGGGAAGTCGTCTGAAACGCTGCGGCTGCTGACGGTTTGCCATGAGCCGTCATAGCGGACGGCTGCGCTGCGTTGTCCTTTGACGGTAGAGGGGTAAACCCAGCCTATGCCGCCGTCGCCCCATTTTTGCTGGAGGCGCAGGCGCAGTTGTTCGGTGAAAAGGTCGCCGGCGGTGTGTGAATCGCCGATTTGGAGGATGCGGAATTTGCCGTCCGAGCTGCGGTCGAGTTTTTTGAGCTTGGAGAGCCAGGCGGGACGGCTGCTGCCGTAGTTTTCCAGCAGCATATCGGCGGCGGGGGCGGCGGCAGACAGGCACAATGCGGTAAGGGATACGGACAGGGTTTTGATGTTCATGAGTTTCCTGTGTGTGGTTTCAGACGACGTCTTTTGACGCGGCGGAAGGCTATTGTAACGAAAAAGACGGCATTGGATAAACAAAACGCCGTCCTTTTGCTGCCGATACGGGCTTAACGTGCGGATAATTGTTCCGTGCGTTCTTCACCGTTCATTTCAGGGGTCGTCTGAAAAACGATTTTTTCCATGATTTTATCCGCGAGCAGTTTTTGTCCTTCAGCAGAGAAGTGGATGCCGTCTTTGCTGCGGTAGCGGATGATTTTTCCATTGATGTTGACGGAGTCGGCGTAGGTGTCCGAGCCGTTGCTGAGGAGTTTGTCGGTCGGTATCCACAGGGCTTTTGGACTGATCTCGTCTGCTAAAAGTTTGTCGAGATATCGCATTTGCTTGTTAAGTTTTGCCTGTTTCATATAAGGGATGCCCATCCAAATGACTTGCACGTGGTGTTGTTCGGCGGCGGCCAAGATGCGGTTGACGCGGCTGAGGTATTCTTCCGACCATTCGGGCGAGGCGAATTTCAGGTATTTTTTGCCTTTCGGGAAATCCCACGGATCGTTGGGACCGAGGAAAACGACCAGAAGGCGGATGTCGGTTTGTTGTTTCAGCGTTTGTTCGATGGTGTTCGGCCAGTCAAAAAATTTGGGATAGGACAATCCGGTACTTTGCTTGCTTAGGTTCACCGACTGGATACCGTATTGTTTTTTCAGGCTTCTTTCAACAAAAGGCGCAACGCCCTGCATCATCGAGTCGCCGGCAAAAAAGACTTTGTCGCCTTGTCCGAGAACGATATTGGCGGGCGGGGTAATAGGGAGGTGATGTGCTTCGGGTTGTCCACCGTTTTGTGCCGTTTGAGGTTGGCGTCCGTCGGCGGGATGGTTTTTTTCGTGCGGTTCGGACGCATTAAGCTGCGCAGCATTTTGTTCAGACGACCCGTCGTTTTCAGCAATTTGAGATTCCGGTTCGGCAATCACAGGCTGTCCTGCCAAACGTGCTTTGAGGTCGTCTGAAAAGGCGTACGCGTCTTGTTGCAGCTTCGCGCCCGTGCGCCACCATTCGTATTCGGACAGCGGCTCCAACGGGGATGCCTGATGATAGGTTTGCTGCCAATAGGCATTGATGGAGTCTTGGCTGAACCACGCCGCGCCGAAAGTGCAAACCAAAAGGGAGGCAAACAGGGAAATAAAGCGTTTCATATTCTGATTGTCCTTTTAAAAATCGGCGTAAATAAAGCCCGGGATGCCTGACGGCGCCAATACGATAATCAACACCAACACCAGCGTCAGCGGTATAAACCACAGCCACATCGGCATTTTTTCCAATGCCGTCACTGTGCCGTCAAACAGGCGAAGCAAATACGGGTAGAGCAAAATCATCAGGCTAAACGCGGCAAGCAGCAGGACATCCGCCTGCTTTGGAGCCGCCCAACCTGCTTCGTTGGCGAACAAGGCATCAAAAACCATCTGCGTATCGGCGAGGCTGCTGGTGTTGAACACGACGAAAGTGAAGCAGACGAAATGAAAAGTGACGAACCAGGCAAGCGGCCGCAAGATTTTCAGACGACGTGAGCCATCCCGCCCGAATATTTTGTCGCCGCAGTTGAGCAAAATTAATGCCACGCCGTGCAGCGCACCCCATAGCAGGAAATTCCAGCCGTAGCCGTGCCAAACGCCCGACAATACCATCGCCAGTAGCAAGTTGAACTGCGTCAGGACGAAGCCGTGTTTGCTGCCGCCCAAAGGAATATAAATATAGTCGCGTATCCAGGTGGAAAGGCTGATGTGCCAACGGTTCCAGAAGTCGCGGATATTGAACGCGCGCAGCGGTGCCGCAAAGTTTTTCGGCAGGCGGAAACCGAGCAGCATCGCCATCCCGATTACTAAATCCGAATAGCCTGAAAAATCGAAGAAAAGCTGGAAAGTATAGCCGTACACCCCCGACAACACGCCCCAGCCGTCAAATTGGGCGGGATTCTCGAAAACGGGCGATACCCAGCCGTCTCCCAGAGCACCCGCCAGCCACCATTTTTTAGCAATGCCCAGCAAAATTAAGCACACCGCCAGCGCGGGGCGCACCAATGCGCGCGGTTCTGCCGTTCGAATCTGTTCCAAAGCCCCCGCCTGTTCGCCGTCTATGCTTTTAAACGCCGCGGCACGGATAATCGGACCGGAAGTAATTGTCGGGAAAAAGCTCAAATGCAGCAGCAACTCATGCCATGCAAACCGGTCACCCATCGGATGACGGCAGCAGTACACCAAATAAGCCAAAGATTGAAATGTGTAATAAGACAGCCCCAAAGGCATCAAGATATCGACAATTTCGCTCTGTCCTGTGTATTGGCGGATAAACGGGCGGAAAAAGTCGAAATATTTGAAGAAACACAATACTGCCAAAGCAGTCGCTACGCCGAAGCCCAGCCAGAATTTCCGTACGTTTTCGTTTTCAGACGACATCAACAGGCCGAGCAAATGCACGCAGGACGAATAGCAGGCAATTATGGCGGCAAAGATGGGATTCAAGTGATACAGCCAGCCCATTCCCGCCAGCAGAAGCAAAACATTCTGCATCGACGGCATACGGACAAATGCCCAATAAATAGGCAAAAAAGCAATAAAAAATACCGCGAATTCAATCGACAGCAACGGCATAAGTGTTCCTTGAAATTTTTATTATTCAGATGCCCTGAAATATAGGTTTGGCAACTCGAAGCGAACCATATATTGTAAATAAGTGTCTGAATTTATACAACTAACGCTAATCAAAAAAAATAACCGTTCGTCAAAAAGATTGGACAGATTAAGGTCATTTGAACATAGCATTAATTTATTTATGATTATTTTGAATACCAGCCTCTCCGAGAAAGAGCAATATTCGAGCCTCTCTTAAAATATTACACAATAAAAAACAGCCGATACTTTCCCGTATCGGCTGTTCCTGTTTACTCTTAATCGATATCCACTTTATTGGTGTTTAGGCAGCTCTTTCAAAGTCAGCGGCTCTATGTACCAGATATCGCGGCAGTAGTCGGCGATGGATCGGTCGGACGAGAAGAAGCCCATATTGGCGATGTTGATCAATGCGGATTTTCGCCATGTAGCAACATTGCGGTAGTGTTCGTCCGCTTTGTATTGCATGTCGATGTAGCTGCGGAAATCCGCCATCAGTTGATAGAAATCGCCGTAAGGTTGCAGGACGTCGTTGTAGCGGTTCGGCTCTTCGGGGGAGAACGTGCCGCTGCTGATTTGGTTGACGACGCGGCGCAGGTCGTGATCGCGTTCGATGTAGCCCAGCGGGTCGTAGCCGTTGCGGCGGAGTTCTTCCACTTGTTCAACGGTGTTTCCGAAGATAAAGCAGTTGTCCGCGCCGACTTTTTCCAGAATTTCAACGTTAGCGCCATCCAGCGTACCCATACAGAGCGCGCCGTTGAGGGCGAACTTCATGTTGCTGGTACCCGATGCCTCCGTGCCTGCCAATGAGATTTGTTCGTGCAAATCGGCGGCGGGGATGATGATTTGGGCGAGGCTGACGCTGTAATTCGGGATATAGACGACTTTAATCAGGTCGCGGATGCGTTCGTCGTTGTTGATGGTTTTCGCTACGTCGTTAATCAGGCGGATGATTTTTTTCGCCATGTAGTAGGCGGATGCGGCTTTACCGGCAAAGATGAAGACGCGCGGCTGCCAGTCGAAATCCGGGTTTTCCAAGATTTTGTTGTAGCGGTCAACAATGTGCATCACATTCAACGCCTGGCGTTTGTATTCGTGGATGCGTTTGATTTGGATGTCAAACAGCGCGTCTGTATTGACCTTGATGCACAATTCGGTTTCGATGTATTTGGCGAGGCGTTCTTTGGCGGCTTTTTTCACTGCGCCGAATTCTGCCTGCACGCTTGCATCGTCAACTTTTTCGTTGAGCTTGGTCAGATTGTCCAAATGCAGGCGCCAGTCTTGTTCGCCCAAGTGTTTGTCGAGGAAACGGGTCAGCTCGGGGTTGGCGATGTTAATCCAGCGGCGCGGGGTTACGCCGTTGGTTACGTTGGTGAAGCGCTCGGGGAACACTTTGGCAAAGTCGGCGAAGATGGAAGTAGTCATCAGGTCGGAGTGGATTTTCGCCACGCCGTTGACTTTGTGTGAACCGATGACCGCCAGCCATGCCATGCGGACGCGGCGGCCGTTGTTCTCATCGATGATGGACACGCGGCGGACGAAGTCGTCGTCGAAGTTGCCGATGGCGCGCAGGGCGTTCAGGAAGTAGGCGTTGATTTCAAAGATGATGTCCAAATGGCGCGGCAGCAGGCGGCCCATCAAATCGACCTGCCAAGTTTCCAAGGCTTCGCTCATCAGGGTGTGGTTGGTGTAAGAGAAAATCTTACAACACATATTCCATGCTTCGGTCCATGCGATGCCTTCTTCGTCAATCAGGATGCGCATCAGCTCGGGAATCGCCAGCACGGGGTGGGTGTCGTTCAGGTGGATGGCGACTTTGTCGGCAAGGTTTTTGATGCTGGGGAAACGGCATTTGTGGCGCGCCACGATGTCTTGTACGGATGCGGAAACAAGGAAATATTCCTGTTTTAGGCGCAGTTCGCGGCCGCTGTCGGTGGAGTCGTTCGGATAGAGGACGCGCGAGATGTTTTCATCGCTGTTTTGCGCACGGACGGCGGAAGCGTAATCGCCGCGGTTGAAGTCTGCCAAATCGAAACGGTTACCGGCGTGAGCCGTCCACAGGCGCAACGGGTTGGCGACGTCGCCGCCGTAGCCGGGAATGATTTCATCGTATGCCATCGCGGAAATTTCTTCGCTCGGATGCCATTCTTTTTTGTCACCCATATTGATGACCTGTCCGCCGAAGCTGACGGCGTATTGTTTGTTCGGACGGCCAATTTGCCATGCCAAATCTTGGTCGAGCCACAAATCGGGTTTTTCGACCTGCTGGCCGTCCACGATTTCTTGTTTGAACATGCCGTATTGATAGCGGATGCCGTAGCCCATGGCAGGAATGCGCAAGGTGGCAAGCGAGTCGAGGAAGCAGGCGGCCAAGCGGCCCAAACCGCCGTTGCCCAAGCCGGGGTCTTGTTCTTGTTCGCAGATGTCGGCAAACTCTTTACCCAGTTGTTTGAACGCCTCTTCAAACTCGGCATAAACGCCTTCGTTAATCAAAGCGTTGACGAAGGCGCGTCCCAACAGGAATTCCATGGAAAGGTAGTAAACCATGCGTTTGCCGTTGTCGATGTGGGCGCGGCGGGTTTGCAGGAAGTCTTCGGCAATCAGGTCGCGCGCGGCGAGCATGGCGGCGTTGAGCCATTGGTGTTCGGTCGCCTCTTTCGGATCGACGCCCAAAATGAAAATCAATTTATAGACGATGGACTTGCGGATGGTTTCGGCATCCGGTTTCGGCATGACATAATCAAAACCTGAAATGGGTTGTTTTTTCTTAGCCATGATAGCCTTTCTCTGTTGGGGATGGGATGATGAAGCGGGGGAATTTGTATCTTTTGGCGGTCTGAGGTCGTCTGAAAAGCCGTATGCCTTTATGTTCCGTCAAGCAAAGTTAATCAGGTAAATTTATTACTCATCTTCGGCATTATAACTGAGGCAGTGTAAATAATAGGGTTTTCTTTTAAAAACATCCTATTAATGACATATGTCATATACTCGGCGATGTATTTTTACGCTGCAAAATCCAAATACCCATATGTTCGACTGTCAGCTTGCCGTCTGCATTGTAATTAAACTTCTCGGATGGTACGCAAGAAATCTGCCAACTTCCTTGAGGCAGGTTAAATATTTGCTGACTACGCTTGGCATTGATCAACAGCAGCCATTCATCGTCCAAAACGATCTGCATGGCTTTTGCGCCGCGGTTGTGCCAACAAAGCTCGCTCATCGGTTCGCCTTGGATATTGAGCCAGCGGACGCGCTCTTGTTTCCACCAGACATCATCGCCCAACAATTTGATTTCTTGGCGCAGGCGGATTAAATCGCGCGTATAGCCTTGCAACGCTTCGTCCGCCTGCTGCCAATCCAGCCAAGTAATCGGGTTGTCCTGACAATAACTATTGTTGTTCCCCTGTTGGCTGTTGCCGAACTCGTCACCCGCCAGCAGCATGGGCGTGCCGTTGGCAAGGAACAGCGAGGCAAGCAAGGCTTTGGCGGTGTAGGAACGGTCTTCCAAAACCGCCGCATCTTCGGTTTCGCCTTCGATGCCGTGGTTGTAGCTGATGTTTTCGTTATGCCCGTCGCGGTTGTCTTCGCCGTTGGCATGGTTGTGTTTTTCGTTGTAGCTGACCAAATCGCGCAGCGTAAAACCGTCGTGTGCGGTGATGAAATTGATGCTGGCGGAAGGATGACGGCCGCTGTGGTTGAAAATATCAGACGACCCCGCCAGACGTTCGGCAAACGCACCCAAATTGCCGCTTTCCCACGCCCAAAACGCGCGCATATCGTCGCGGAAACGTCCGTTCCACTCGGCAAAAGGCTGCGGGAAATTGCCCAAGTGATAGCCGCCTTCGCCGATGTCCCACGCCTCGACAATCAGTTTGCAGCGTGCCAACACGGGGTCTTGGTACACCACCTGAAAAAAGCGTCCGTAAGCCTGAAAATCGGGTTCGCGCCCCAATACCGTTCCCAAGTCGAAACGGAAACCGTCTATATGAAACGTTTCCGCCCAATAGCGCAGGCTGTCCGCCGCCCAACGGGTTACGTCGCGGCGGACGATGTTCAACGTATTGCCGCAACCCGACCAGTTTTCATAGCTGCCGTCGGGCTTCAGCCAATACCACAAAGCATTGTCTATGCCGCGCTGGCAAAGCATCGGACCTTTTTCATCCTGCTCGGCGGTATGGTTGTACACAACATCCAATATCACTTCCAAGCCCGCCTGGTGCAAGGCTTTGACCGCCTGCTTCAACTCTTCCGCCGCGCGTTCGGCATCGGCGGCATAAGACGGCTCGACGGCAAAATGGGAATAAGTGTTGTAGCCCCAATAATTGCTCAAGCCCATTTTTTGCAGGTGGTATTCGTCCAAATGCTGGTGTACCGGCAGCAGCTCGACGGCGGTAACGCCCAAAGTTTTCAAATAATCAATCACGCGCGGATCGGTCAGCGCTTGATACGTTCCCGCGTGTTCCAAATCGGGGAATTGCTTGGTAAAGCCTTTCACATGGGCTTCGTACACTATCGTCCTGCCCCACGGATGGTTCGGACGGCGGTCGTCGCCCCAATCGAAATCATCGTCGCCCACCACCACGCTTTTAGGCGCCACCGCCGCATTGTCCCGCTCGTCTTCCGGACGAAACCATGCCATTTCCTCATCATCCTTGTAACTTGGTTTGCCGTCGATTTTTTTGGAATACGGGTCAATCAACAATTTGTTCGGATTGAAACACGAGCCGCCCGGCGCATCAGCGCGTCCGTAAACACGAAAACCATACCGCTGCCCTGCCCTAACCTCTGGCACAAAGCCGTAAAACACAGACCCGCGCCGCGAAGGCATTTCCAAACGGGTTTCCTTTCCCTTGTCAAAGAGGCACAGCTCGACTTTTTCGGCATGGATGGAAAACAGCGCAAAATTCGCCCCTTCCTCAGTCAGCGACACGCCCATCGGATAAGGCGCACCTTCTTCAATGCGCCATGTTTTGGTTTTCATTTTGTTTGTCCTGATTTGATGGAGACGCTTCGGGCTGCGCTTCCGGATAGATGTTCTTTTTATAGTGGATTAACTTTAAACCAGTACGGCGTTGCCTCGCCCTTAGCTCAAAGAGAACGATTCTCTAAGGTGCTGAAGCACCAAGTGAATCGGTTCCGTACTATCTGTACTATCTGCGGCTTCGTCGCCTTGTCCTGATTTAAATTTAATTCACTATATAGTGGTGATGCTTGAATGGAAAGAGGTCGTCTGAAAAGCAAAATCCCGTTTTCAGACGACCTCTTTTAGCCATAAACCTCTGTTTTAACTTGAGGCCGTCCGAATTTGAGCGCTATCAATTCGGCAACCTCACCGCCAACTCGGCAGGCCATGCTGCCTTGGCGTCGGTTTTTACGAAACCATTGCCCGTCAGCCCGCCTTTCAGCAGGCGGTTGTATTTCACCGCCGTTTCGCGCGGCACTTGCAATTTCACTTTAAACATCAGTTTCGCGCGTTCATCAACCGTTTCCACCGACTTGGGCGTAAATTGCGCGTCCGTCGCGATAAATTTGATTTTGGCGGGGAACACCGCATCAATGCCGTCCAAACGGATACGCGCCTCATCATTGACTTTCAGACGACTTATGCTGTCGGTCGGCAGAAAAATATTCATCGAAACATCGGCAGGATCAAGCAGGCTGATCACTTTCGAACCCGCCGCGACCACGTTGCCCACTTCCGCAATGGTGTATTCCACCCTGCCCGCTATTGGCGCTCGGATATTCATATCATCGTTGGCGGATGTTGCCGATTTGACTGCCGCCCTCGCCTGTTCGACACCGGCGCGCGCTTCCGCTTGTGCGGCGGCACTTTGCGCTACCGTCGCCTGCGCTTCGTCCCGCGCCGCTTCAGCCGCTTTGACCGCCGCGACAGCACGCTCATAATCCGCCTGACGCTTGGTAACTTCCGATTGCGACACCAGCTGGTCGGCAAGCAATTTGCGCGCATTGTCCAGCTCCATTTTCGCCACGCGAAGCTGCTGCCTATTCGCGTCCACATTTGCCTGCGCGCGCGCAACCGTCTGTTTCATCTGCGCTTCGGCGGCTTTGGCGCGCCCGACCGCCTCTTCTTGCCGCAATTCCGCTGCCCGCGCTTCTTCCAAACGGCTGTTGCTGGTTTCAGACGACAGTTCCGCCAGAATATCGCCCTCTTTCACGTCCGCGCCCTCTTCCACCAATACCGCCTTCACCCGCCCCGGATACAGGCTGGCGACATCGATGCGGTTCAGCTCCAGCCGCCCGTTGGATTGCGCAATCCATGCCGGCAGGGTTTCTTTTTGGTTTTGAAGGACATACCACACACCGCCCGCAGCCAGCGCGACGGCAAAAGAAGCAATAACAGCTTTTTTCATGTTGCGTTACACCTTAATCGTCAAAACGGGCGCGCCTTAGAGCGGTATTGCGGAAATAGCGCGGCAAACGCCCAATCTATCCTTTGGTGGATGGACGAATCGGTCAGCAAATCCTCATGCCGCCCGTTCATCTCGTCGGTCAGTATCCCCAGCATACGGTAGCGCGTGTTCATAATCATCGGCGAGATGACCGCGCCATTGAGGAACTCAAACTGATTCAACAATTCCAATTCCGACACACCCTCCCTACCGTTGCACTTCTTGATATGCCGGATCATCCCGTAGGCAAGCATCTTATGCTGCTTTTTCAACGCTTTGGTAATCAAATCCACGCCTTCTTCGCTGTCCAGCAGCATCCTGTGTATCCACGCCAAATGCTCGCGTATCGTTACCGCCAGCCGCCAGACAATCTGATACAGCCGCTCCGTATCTTCGATATTTTGGGCAAAATCGAACGACACCCGCCCCAAAGCCCGATTGCTGTACTCAATCAACATCGCCTTCACAAATTCGTCTTTATCGGCAAACATCCTGTTGAACGTTTCCAAATTCGAATTCAAATGCTCCGCGATCGCCTGCTCGGACAGCCGCTTGTAGCCGCATCTGGGATAAAAATGAATGCCTGCGGAAATAAATTGCGCACTGGTTACACCGTTCATTATCTTCACCTCATCTGCCTGTATTGTTGTCATAGGACAAATATCCAAGACTCAAATGAAACAAAAATCTTCTGAAATATCAGACCGCCTGCGGACGCTGCCGTCAACCGTCAACGCATCATCCCAACCCTGCCCGATACAAATGCCAACCAACTCTTATTTTATAGTGGATTAAATTTAAATCAG